>NZ_CBCRZX010000065.1:0-19819 GCF_965137155.1 Stackebrandtia soli | reverse complement strand
GTCACCCGGCCCCGATCGACCAGCCCACCCCCGTGGCGGTCAGACCGCACGCCAGTTGCAGGGCGACGTTGACGAACGCCGCCGGTCTCGCGCCCTCGGTGTACAGGCGCAGAGTCTCGTACGCGAACGTCGAGTACGTCGTGAACGCCCCGCACAGACCGATGACGAGCAGGGCGTACCAGTTCCCCGTCATGTTGAGCCCCAACAGGACCCCGATGACGAGACAACCCAGGACGTTGACGACGAGCGTCCCCCACGGCATGATCGCCCCCGTCCGTCGAGTGACGGCGCGATCGAGGAGATACCGCAGCGGCGCTCCGACGGCGGCTCCGGCGGCGACCGCGAGCACGCTCACGACTCGCCGAACTCGATGATGTCGACGGCCTCGACGGTGATGACACCGCCCGAGACGATGCCGTCGAGCTCCGGCAGAAAACGCTCGATCCGGTCGGGCGCGTCGACCACGACCACCGAGACCGGCAGATTATCCGATATGGACAACAAGCGGGACGAGTGGACACGGCTGTTGGCCCCGAAACCCTCGATCCCGTCCAAGACCGTCGCTCCCGTCAGTCCCGCGAGATGCGCGTTGCGAACGATCGCCGAATGCACCGGCTGTCCCTCGTACGTGTCCTCGGAGCCCGTGATCACCGTGAGCTTCGCTCCGGGCCGTCGGTGGATCGTCTTCATCGTGGCCTCCCCGCCAGGGCCGTGCCGAGCCACACGGCGACGATCGCGGTGACGAGTGTCGCCGCGAGATAGGCGATCGCGAGCGGCGGTCCATGCCGCTGTCCGGTCGCGAGCGCTTCGGCGGCGTACCCGGAGAAGGTCGTGTATCCGCCGAACACTCCGACACCGAGCGCGGGCCGGACCCACGCGGGCGCGCTCACCCGGTCCAGGCGTCCCATGAGGACGCCGATGAGGAGGCAGCCCGACGCGTTGACGGCCAGCGTCGTCCAACCGAACGCCCCGAACGGGGTCGGCCACAGGACGGACAGCCCGTAACGGGCGAGGGCTCCAACGACGCCGCCGACGGCCACCGCGACAAGGGTCCGGGTCACGGTGCCAGTGTGCCAGCGGACGACGGTCGGCGCGGTCATGCCCTCACCCCGGTCAACTGACCGTGAAGAAACGGCCGGTGTCGGCGTCTCGATAGCTGACCGCGACGCTGTTCGGCGTCACGTGGACGGCGGCCTCCTGGCACCACGCGGTGGACTCGAGCGCCTCCGGGATCGGCAACCGTTCCCGGTCCCGTTGCGGACCGATCGAGTACATGCGACAGTCCGGCGTGTTGCGGTCGATGGAGGTGTTGACGGCGATGACGACGCGGCCGTCGGGCAGTCCCGCGAACCAGCCCCGCGCGTCGTGGCCGCGCTGCGGCGCGTATCCGAGACCCGCGCCGCCGACGACGGCGCGTTTGCCGTCCTCCAGCCGGTAGCCGATCACGTCGAAGCTGGCCGTCGCGTTGCCGCTCTGGTGACATTCGCCGAGAACGACGAGACCGTCGCCGATGCTCGAATCGAGTGGCTTCGGCGAGCTGTCGGCGGTGATGGCGGTACGGCCCCAAGCCGCCATCGAGACACCGGCGAGGCGCAGCGAACCCGCGCACGCCGAGGCGTAGGTCGCGCCGAGGTCGGTCTCCGCGCGGTCCCACCGGATTTCGCCGTCCGCCAACGACAGCGCCGACAGGTAGTGCCGGTACCGGCGGGCCGCGAACAGGCCCTCGCTGGTGGAGTCGTCGCGGCGGACGTCGACGACGACGGTGTTCGGGGTGACGGCGAGCCCGCCGTCGTTGACGATGCCCTCCTCCTCGGAGGTGAACGTCCAGCGGGTCTTCCCCGTCGCCGGGTCGAGCGCGCGGATCGTCGCCATGTCCTCGGTGCGCGTGTCGGCGCGGCAGGAGTCGGCGACCAGGATCGACGCGCCGGCGTCGCGGGCGGTGGTGATGCGGCAGTTCGTCGACGGGTCGACCCGCCACACGACGGAGCCCCGGAAGTCGCGGGCGGTCAACACGGTGTCCTCGGGGCCGGTCACGTGCACGACCAGATCGGTCGTGACGGCCTTGAGGGTTCCCGGATCGGCGCCGACCGCGACGTCGGCGAGCTGGCGCCCCGTCACCGCGTCGAGGACGGTGACCACGTGCGCGTCGGGATTGTCGCGACGCTGCCCCGCGAGCGCGATGAGTCCGCCGTCGACGGACGAGAGCGGCGTCTGCGTGCTCTGGCGGTTGTACCGCCGGTGGTGCCAGCGTTCGTCGCCCGTGATGGCGTCGCGCATCGTGACGGCGACGGACGGCTCGGCCGAGGTGTCGTCCGTCGTCAGCAGCCCCGCCGGAGTCCCGAGGGCGCTCGCGGCGTGGCCCGAGCCCGTGAGCCCGTCGAGGTTCCAGCCACCGGATTCGAGGGGGCCGTCCCCTGCGGAGACATCGCTGTTGGCGTCGTCGGTCCAGGCGTTGACGCCGGGAATCGCGAACACGCCGCCGACGGCGACCGCGGCAATGCACACGACGCCGATGACCTGCGCCACTCTGCGGGGCGGCCGCATCGTCGGGGGCGGGACCTTCCCGTCGGTCGCCATCTCACCGAGGAGCAGCAGTCCGCCGCCGAGGACGCCGAGCCCGAACGCGGCCGCGGCGAGCGCGCTCCGGTGGCTGATGAAGGCCGACAACGACGGGTCGGGCATGAGCGCGTACGTCACCCAGGCCGCGACCGCTGAGAGGACGATCGTCGTCGCGGCGGCGACACCCGTGATCCAGCCGGGGTGCGTGACGGCGATCGAGATGACGACGCCGGCGACGACGAACGCGGAGATCATCGCGATCGCGAGCCAGGGACCGCTGCCGTCATCGGACGCGGACTCGATGAACACGGCGAACCCGAGCAGGACGGCGGTGACGACGAGCGTCGCGCAGCCCGTGGTGCGGAGCGTTATCCGCAGCAGCGACTTCGACCAGCCCTGTTTCCTTTGTGTACTTCGACGCTTCCCCACGTCTAGGTTTCTACCGGAGGGGGCGGCGAGCGCGATGGGGTTTGCCGATCTTGCGGGCCGCGAAGCCCCCGGCGGGGCGTCATCGACGCGACCGCGGCTCCCGGGTCAGGCGCATGCCGCAGGCCGCCCTGCTCGGGCGGAAGCTCAGATCCAGTCGGGCGCGGCCACGAGACTTCGAAGTTCGTTGATGAGGCGCGCGGAGTGGAAGCCGTCCGCCGCGGCGTGGTGGATCTGGAGCGCCAGCGGCAGCAGCGTGCGACCGTCCCGCTCGACGTACCGTCCGAGCGTGAAGATCGGCAGGAGATGGTCCAGGTCGCCCGCCATCTGGAGGGTGAAGCCGGTGAAGCTCGTCCACGGCAGGCTGGACACGTCGAAGCAGTTGGGCGGCAACGGTCCCTGCGGGAACATCGACGTCGTCCCCCGGTGCTCGTCGGNNNGNGCNCTCGCCGCGTCGTGGAAGCGCCCGAAGTCGGCGTCGAACGGCGTCCACACGCACGCGAAGGTCTCCGTCTCCGCGTTGAGGACCGTGAACGCCGGGTCCAGCACGTCCCAGATCGCGGGTTCGCCGTCGTCGTCCAGGGTGAGCCTGAACTCGTCGTGGCGGTTGACTACCGAGGCGAGCGCCCAGACCTGCGCGATGTACGTCTTGCGGGTGGAGCGGCGCAGCGCGGCCGCCATCTCGGTCACGTCGATCTCGACCGTGATCGCGTACGTGCACGGAACCCGGTGGCGGTAGTGCGCGAAGTGCTCCCGACGCGGCCAGGAGTCGCGGTCGATTCGGCGAAGGCTGCTCATCGGGTCATCCTGACAGCGCTCGCCGACGCCGACGAACCGGTTCCCGGGCGGCACGGGGACGGCGCGGCGCCTTCGTCGACCGGCCCCGTCACGTCGTCGGGCCTCGGGTTCCCCCGGCGCGGCGCGCGGGGACGACGATCGGCCCCCACTCCGATTCGACGACGCGCACAGTCGCACCATAGTGGAGCTCCAGCGCGTCCTCGGTGAGCACCTCGCTCGGTGTGCCGGTGGCGGCGACCCTGCCGCGTGACAACAACAACATCCGGTCGGCGTACTCCCCCGCGATCGACAGGTCGTGCATGGTGGAGACGACCGTGAGCCCGTCGTCGACGCGCAGCTGCTCGACGAGTTCGAGGACCTCCTGCTGGTGCCCGATGTCGAGCGCGCTGGTCGGCTCGTCGAGCATGAGCAGGCCGTCGGGGGTGCCCGACAACTGGGTGAGGGCCCGCGCGAGGAACACGCGTTGTCGTTCGCCGCCGGACAGGGTGTCGAGGTCGCGGTCGAGGAAGCCGCCTATGTCGAGCCGATCGCACACGGACGCGGCGATGTCGACGTCGTGACGACTCTCCCTCCCGAGTGGACGCATGTGCGGGGTTCGGCCGAGCAGCACGTAATCGAGGACGGCCATGCCCGGCGGCTGCGTCGGTCGTTGCGCGACGAGGGCGAGCGCGCGGGCGCGAACGCGGCGGGGCAGTTCGGCGAGGGATCGCCCGCCGACGCGGACGTCGCCGTCGGCCGGGATCAGTCCCGCGACGGCGGCGAGCAGGGTCGACTTCCCGGCGCCGTTCGGCCCGATGATGGTGAGCCATTCACCGGCGTCGACGTGGAACGACACCTCGTCGACGATGAGCTGCCCGCCGAGCCGGACGGTGACGGCGTCGGCGGTCACGTGCGCATGACGGGTCACGGTGCCGCCTCCCTCGTCGTGCGCATCACCAGGACGAAGAACGGCGCGCCGACGAACGCGGTGATGACGCCGATCGGCAGTTCCGCGGGCGCGACGACGACGCGCGCGAGCAGGTCGGCGAGGATCAGGAACGCCGCGCCGAACAACAGGGACAACGGCAGGATGCTGCGGTAGGAACGTCCGGCGAGGAGCCGCGCGATATGCGGGACGACCACGCCGACGAAGCCGATGAGGCCGGATACGGAGACGGCGGCGGCGGTGCCGAGCGACGCGGCGATGAGCAGGATGGCGCGGGAGCGGGCCGGGTGCAGGCCGAGTGCGGCGGCCTCGGTGTCTCCGAGCGTCAGGACGTCGAGTTCCCGGCGGCGCACGAGGACGAGCGCGGCGGTGACGGCGACGTACGGCAGCAACATGAGCACGTCGTCCCAGTTCGCTGTGGACAGTCGACCGAGGAGCCAGGAGTACACGGACGCGAGGTTGTCGACGTTGCGCTGTTGTACGAAGGTCTGGACGGCGGAGGCGAACGCGGACACGGCGACCCCGGCGAGGATCAGCGTGACGGTGCCGCGGCCCCGTCCGGCGGCGCCGAGCAGGTAGGTGGCGCCCAGCGCGGCGAGCGCGCCGACGAACGCGGCGACGGGCAGCAGACGCGCGTCGAGGGGCGCGCCTCCCGCGCGGGCGATGATGAACAGGGTCGCGCCGAGTCCGGCGCCGGAGGCGACGCCGAGGAGCATCGGGTCGGCGAGCGGGTTGCGGAACACGCCCTGGTAGCAACCGCCCGCGAGGGCGAGCATCGCGCCGACGAGCAGCGCGAGGACCACGCGCGGAAGTCTCAGGTTCCCGACGATCGCGGACTGCTGCTCGGTGAGGCCCGAGTCGATGGCGACGCCCGGAACGCGGTCGAGCAGGTCGGCCGCGACGGCCAACGGGGGAAGCGACACCGGCCCGAAGGCGACGCCCGCGACGACGGTCGCCGCGAGGAGGAGAAGCCCCGCGCCCAGCCACGCGGGGCGCAGCCGGGCGGGGGCGGGGGNGGGGTGGATCGTCAACGCCGTTACTTGATGGCGCCGGTGATGGCCTGCATCAGTTCGACGACGCGGGGGCCCCAGCGGGACGCGACGTCGGGGTCGAGCGCGATGACGTTGCCCTCCTTGACGGCGGTGAGGCTGTCCCAGCCGTCTCGGGACGTGAGCTCCTCGACGGCGGGCTGACCGGACACGAAGATGTAGTCCGGGTCGCTCGCGAAGATGTGCTCGGCGGACAGCTGGGGGTAGCCTCCGCTGGACTCGGCGTCGTCGGCCTCGTCGGCGATGTTCTCGAGTCCGGCGGCGGACAGCAGCGAGCCCGCGAAGGTCGTCGACGTCAGCGAGTACAGCTCGCTGTCGAGTTCGTAGTAGACGGTGCCGTTGTCCTCGCCGGGCAGTTCCTCGATCATCCCGTCGATGGACGTCGAGATCTGCTCGTTGAGTTCGGTGGCCTCGGCGGTGTGTCCGGTCAGCGATCCGAGGTCGCTGATCTGGGCGTAGGTGTCGTCCAGGGTCGCCGCGGCGGGCGCGAAGTAGACCGGGATCTTGACGTCGGCGAGCTTGCCCGCGATGCCGTCCTGGTCGTGGCCGACGATGACGAGGTCGGGTTCGTAGCCGGCGATCGCCTCGGCGTTCGGGGTGAACGCGTCGAGGTCGGTGACGGGCGCGTCGGCCGGGAAGGTCGACTGGACGTCGACGGCGGTGACCTGCGGTCCGGCGTCGATCGCGAACAACATCTCGGTCGCGGTCGCCGAAAGGGAGACGATCTTCTCCGGCTTGCCGTCGAGCACGAGGTCGCCGGCGGCGTATTCGCCCTTCTCGGTGGGCTTCTCGGCTGTGGGCTCATCGCCGCCGCACGCGGCCAGCGCGCCGGTCAGCGCGACGGCGGCGGCGAGTGCGACGAAACGTCTACGGGTGGGGGCCATGTGTTCCTCCTGCCGGTCGAGGGTCGTGCTCGCGCGCCGGTAAGGAGGTGTCTTCACCGTGCGAGACGCTCGTTCCTCGAAAGCGTGGTTCGCGACGCGGCCAGGGCGACCTGGCTGACCGGGGGGCCGGTTCACAGTTGCGGGACAGCGCCGGATTCTCACCGGCTTCGCCTGGCACGCGTCGATTGCACTCACACAGTAACGGCCGTCGCCGTGGGCGCCGGGTGCGGTGGCGACGGTGTGACGTGTGGCCTCAGCATTCGATGACGTTGACGGCGAGTCCGCCGCGCGCGGTCTCCTTGTACTTGACCTTCATGTCGGCGCCGGTCTCGCGCATCGTCTTGATGACCTTGTCGAGGCTGACGGTGTGGCGGCCGTCGCCGCGCAGCGCGAGCCGGGCGGCGGTGATCGCCTTGATCGACGCGACGGCGTTGCGCTCGATGCACGGGATCTGGACGAGGCCACCGACGGGATCGCAGGTGAGACCGAGGTTGTGCTCCATCGCGATCTCGGCGGCGTTCTCGACTTGGGCGGGCGTCCCGCCGAGGACTTCCGTCAGTCCGGCGGCGGCCATCGAGCAGGCGGATCCGACCTCGCCCTGGCAGCCGACCTCCGCGCCGGAGATGGAGGCGTTCTCCTTGAACAGGACGCCGACGGCGGCGGCCGTCAGCAGGAAGCGAATGACGCCGTCCTCGTTCGAGCCGGGAACGAAGCGCCAGTAGTAGTGCAGGACCGCCGGGATGATCCCGGCGGCACCGTTGGTGGGGGCGGTGACGACGCGCCCGCCCGCGGCGTTCTCCTCGTTGACGGCCAGGGCGAACAGCGTCACCCAGTCCATGATCTGCAACGGATCGCTCGTCGACTGTCGACTGAGGTCGCTCGCCGCGACGTGCTCGGCGCGCAGGTCCCGGTACAGCTCGCTGGCGCGGCGCGGCACCCGCAGGCCGCCGGGGAGGTGACCCTCGGTGTGGCAGCCCGCGTGCACGCACTCGCGCATGACCTGCCAGATGTCGAGGAGACCGGCACGCACGTCCGATTCGGCCCGACGCGACAGCTCGTTGGCGAGCACGATCTGGCTGATCGACTTGCCGGTCGCGGCGGTGACGTCGAGCAGTTGCTGGCCGGTGGAGAACGGGTGCGGTACGGGGGTGTCGTCGACCTTGATCGGTGGCGCGCCCGCGTCGGCGGACTCGTCGACGACGAAACCGCCTCCGACCGAGTAGTAGGTCCGCTCCCGGACGACCACTCCGGCGGCGTCGTACGCGCTGAAGGTCATGCCGTTGGGGTGGAACGGAAGGCTGCGGCGTCGATGCAGCACCAGGTCGGCTTCGGCGAAGGCGATGTCGTGGACGCCGAGCAGTCGGATACGACCCTCGGCGCGAATCGCCTCGGCCCGGGCCGGAACGGTGGTCGTGTCGACGGTCTCGGGCTCCTCGCCCTCCAGGCCGAGCAGCACGGCGGGGCCGGAACCGTGACCGTGACCGGTGGCGCCGAGCGACCCGAACAGCTGGGAGCGGACCCGAACGACGCCCGACAGCATGCCGTCGGCCTTCAATCCCGACACGAACCGGTGCGCGGCGCGCATCGGGCCGACCGTGTGCGAGCTGGACGGCCCGATACCGATCGTGAACAGATCGAAGACGCTGATCATGGCGGGGGCTCCTGAATCGCTTCGGGCACGTCGATGTGCCGTCGAAGGCCAAGGGTAACGGGACTCCATTCGGTGAATGCCTCTCAAGGCATGGTGATCGCCCTGGTCACGACCGTGATGTCGACCACGCCGAGACCGACTGCGGGAGCTCGCCCGGTCACTCGGCGCGCACGCCGCGGAGTCTTCCGGATCACACCGCTTCGCGAGCTGTCGACTTTCGGTCGCCCTTTCACTAGGCTCCGCCGACGTGACCGAAGATCTGAAGCAGGACGACGGCAAGCGACCCCGCACCCTCTTCGGGTCGATCGTCATCGACACCAAGCCGTTCCAGATCCCCGCCTTTCGTCGACTCTGGACTTCGGGTGCGGTCACCGCCATCGGCAGTCAGCTGACGGCCGTCGCCGTCCCCAAGCAGATCTACGACCTGACCGGCTCCAGCGGCTACGTCGGATTGACGGGGGCCGCGGCGCTCCTGCCGCTGCTCGTCTTCGGGCTGTGGGGCGGCGCGATCGCCGACGCGATGGATCGTCGAAAGCTCCTGCTCATCACCAACACGGGGGTCGCGGCGACGTCGATCCTGCTGTGGGCGCAGGCGTTCCTCCAGTTCAGATCAGTCTGGGTCGTGCTCGGACTGCTCGCGGTGAACCAGGCGTTCTTCGCCGTCAACATGCCGACCCGTTCGGCGATGGTCGCGCGGCTCGTTCCGACCGGGCAGATCCCGTCGGCGGTCGCGCTCAACACGACGATGATGCACTTCGGGGCGGTCCTCGGGCCGCTCGCGGCGGCGGCGATGATGCCCTTCATCGGACTGTCCACACTGTATCTACTGGACGCGGTGGCGTTGACGCTCGCCGTGTGGGCCGTGTGGCGGCTCCCCGCGATGGCGCCGTCCGCCGAGGCGTCGGGAAAGGCGGGCCTGAGCGACATCTGGGACGGGCTTCGCTATCTCGTCACGCAGAAGATCCTGCTCGCGTCGTTCCTCCTCGACCTGATCGCGATGATCGCGGGCATGCCGCGCGCGCTGTTCCCCGAGATGGCGGAGAAGACCTTCGGCGACCCCGTCGGCGGCGGTATCGCGCTCGGACTGCTGTACGCCGCGATACCGATCGGCTCTTTCGTGTGCGGCCTCGGCTCGGGCTGGCTCGGCAACGTGAGGCGACAGGGCGCGGTCACCGCCATCGCCGTGGCGGCGTGGGGCGCCAGCGTCATCGGCTTCGGAATGTCGTCGACGATCACCGTCGCCGTGTTCTTCCTCATCCTCGGCGGCGCGGCGGACTTCATCAGCATGGTCATGCGCGGCGCGATCATGCAGACCGCCACGACCGACCACATGCGAGGACGTCTCCAGGGCGTGTTCACCGTCGTCGTCGCGGGTGGGCCCCGCGTCGCGGACCTGACGCACGGCTGGACGGCCGCCATCGCGGGAACGACGGTCGCCGCGACCGGCGGCGGCGTGCTCGTCGTCGTGCTGACACTCGTGTCGGTGGTCGCGCTGCCCGCGTTCTGGCGCTACCGCGTGTCCGCCGCCGAAACCGTGGTGCGTTAGGGCTTGTGGGGGCTCCGATTCCCCACGACGTGGCGTCTCGCGGCGCGCTCGGTGTGCCCCGAGGACGACGCCGGTGTCAGTGACGCCTCCGCCTTGTGAACGCGTCCACCTGGAGTCCGCTTCGCGACGAGAAAGAACGCCGCGTCACCCCTCCGGCTCGGCGAGCATCTCCTCGACCGACCCCTCACGCACCGCGCGGACGAGCCAACGCCCCAGACCCCCGCCGCGATAGCCGGCCTCGATCCGGGCGCGAGCCCCGTCATCGACGACCCAGGCCCGGAACCTGGTCACCAGGTACAGCGCCTTCGCCATGCCGTGCGAGTGGAAGTCCTCGAAAGTCGGCTCCACGTCCTCATCGGCGTCGTTCTCGGCCGACGCCTCGGCGTATCGAATCAGGCTGGGCGGCCAGTAATCCGCGTCGTGCTCCGACAATGTGGACAGAAGTTCGGGGCACTCGATCGGGGCGGAGAAGATCTCCTCGGCCTCCTCGACGACGAGGGCGCGGACAAGGCGTCGCTCAAGTTCAGTCGTGTTAGGACAATCTGCGATGCGCTGACGAAACGCCTCGTCGGGACGGAAGCCCCGAGCCCACAACACGATCTTCACCGCGCCGGCATGACCGTTGTGGAGGCCCTGCCGCAGCCACGGCTCGTCCAGTCGACTCAACGCCCGCAGCCAGGGCGGACGCGGCGGCGAACCCGTAACGTCCAACACGATTCCCATTCCTCGAAGACCTCCTCCATCGACGCGGCCGTCGCCGCCCGGGTCAGCCACTCCCCCATCACGTCGGGATCCGCGCAGCCCTCGACCCGGGCCCGCGCCGCGTCGTCCACGACGAAACGACGCTCGGCCAACACTTCGAGCAGACATCGCGCCCGCTCGAAGACCCCCTCGGCCTGGAGTTCACCGACCCGAGCACCGACGTCCTGATAGGAGTGATCCGGGGAATCCATTGGAATGCTCCAATCCGACTCGGGCGTTCGCGTCGACGATCGCCAACGATACCGCCGCGCCGCCCTACCACGGATCGTCACATCGACGGCGCGGCAGTCGATCCGCCGGCCAGCAGTCGTCCTATCTCGACGGCAGGCCGGCGCCGAGCCTGCGCAACAAATCGGCGAGTTCGCGTCGGTCCTCCGGCGGCAAGTGCGCCAGCAGGCGGTGTTCGTTCTCGAGGTGCGCCACGAGGACATCGTCGACCAGGCGTACGCCCGCTTCCGTCAGAACGACCAGCTTCGATCGAGCGTCCTGCGCCCCCGCGCGGCGAACGACGAGACGGCGGGCCTCCAGTCGATCGATCCGTTTGCTCACCGCGCCCGAGGTGACCATCATGGACGCGGCGAGTTGGCCCGGGGTCAACGTGTACGGCTCCCCCGCCCGACGCAACGTCGCCAGGACGTCGAACTCGCCCTCCCCGAGGCCGCGCCGAGCGAAGACGGGACGCAGCAGGACGTCCAGATCCGCCGCGAGACGACCGAGACGACCGAACACCTCCATCGGAGACGAGTCGAGATCGGGGCGCTCGCGCCGCCACTGGGCCGTGATGCGATCCACCGCGTCTTCGGTCATGACACCAGCCTATTACCTTCCACGGAAGGTAATATCTCTTCCATGGAAACTAAATCTCCCCTGACGCCGCTCCTCACCGCGATCGCCCCCATCACCTGGGGTTCCACGTACTTCGTCACGTCGGAGTTCCTGCCCCCGGACCGCCCGATCTTCGCGGCGGCGGCGCGCGCCCTGCCGATCGGACTCGTCATCGTCGCCGCGAGACGACGGCTGCCGCGCGGGTCCTGGTGGTGGAGATCGGCGCTCCTCGGGACGCTCAACATCGGGCTGTTCTTCGCGCTGCTCTTCCTCGCCGCGTACCGCCTGCCGGGCGGCTTCGCCTCGACCCTCACCGCCCTCTCGCCCCTCGCCGTCATGGTCATCGCCTTCGCCTTCCTGCGCGAGACGCCCACGCGCCTCGCCGTCGGCGGCGCCCTGATCGGCGTCGTGGGCATCGCGCTGCTCGTCGTGCGCGCGGACTTCGTCGTCGATCCGATCGGAGTCGCCGCCGCCGTGGGCGCCGTCGTCAGCTCCGCGTTCGGCTTCGTGCTCGTCAAGAAGTGGACGCCGCCGACCGACCTCGTGACGCTGACCGGCTGGCAGCTCGTCGCGGGCGGGCTCCTGTTGGCGCCGTTGACACTCGTCGTCGAGGGCGCGCCGCCGACGCTCGACGGGCGGGCCCTCCTCGGCTTCGCCTACCTCGGGATCCTCGGCACGGGACTGGCCTACGTCCTGTGGTTCCGCGGCCTCACCCGGATGCCCGCGGGATCCGCCGCGCTGATCGGCCTGGTCGGCCCCGTCGTCGGCACGCTCCTCGGCGTCGCCTTCGCGGACGAGACCTTCGGCCCCGCCCAACTGATCGGCGTGTGCATGGTCGCCGTCGGGATCCTGGCCGGACAGCCCGCCGTCGTGAACCTGTACCGTCGGCGCCGCCGAGTGCTCGACGCTCCGAAGGAGACGATGACAGCGTCCTGAGGCGGATACGGACCGTCCGCCGCGACGGATCATCATATGGACATGTCTTTGGCCCGGCTCGTCACTCACCTCTTCGCGCCCGCGACCGTCCTCGTCGTCCTGTGCCTCGGCGTCGGCTGGCACGCGGACCCCGGACTCACCGGCCTCGGCTGGGGCGCGCTCGTCGCCGTCATGTGCGCCGGAATCCCGATGGCCGTGATCGTCTGGGCGATGCGACGCGGCGACGTCACCGACGTCCACATCCACCACCGTTCCCAACGGATCGTGCCGCTGTCGATCGGCGTCGTCTCCGTGCTCGCCGGGGTCGCCCTCACCTACGGGCTCGCGGCTCCGCCGTCGGTGAGCTCGCTCGCGGTGGCCCTGCTGGCGTCGATCGCCACGAACACCCTGATCACTCTCATGTGGAAGATCTCCTTCCACACCGGGGTCGCCGCGGCCACCGTCACGATCCTCGCCCTCGCGTACGGGCTCGACTGGTGGACGGCCCCCGCGATCGCCGTCGTCGTCCTCATCGGATGGTCCAGGGTGAGCCTGCGCGACCACACGATCGCGCAGGTGATCGTCGGCGCGCTGTGGGGCGCGATCGTGGCCGGGGTGCCGTTCGAGCTCCTGCGGTAGCGGCCCCTCGTCAGCCCCGCTGGCGGGCAGCCTCGTACAGGACGATCGACGCGGCCGTGGCCGCGTTGAGGGAACTCGCGGCGCCCGTGATCGGGATGCGCGCCATGACGTCGACGCGGTCGCGCCAACCGCGCGCGAGCCCGGTCGTCTCATTGCCGACGACGATGAGGACCGGCCCCGTCAGGTCGCACTCGGCCAGATCGGTGTCGCCGTGCTCGTCTGTGCCGACGACGCGGACGGGCGTCGGCGAGTCGGCCAACCACGCCGTCACGTCGGCGACGGCGTCGACCCGCGCGACCGAGAGCGCGAACAGGGAACCCGTCGACGCCCGGACGGCCTTCGGGTCCCACACGTCGGCGGCGTGACCCGTCGTCATCAGGGCCTTCGCGCCGAACGCGTCGGCGGACCGCGCGAGCGTGCCGATGTTGCCGGGACTCGTCGGTCGGTCGAAGGCGACCCCGAGGAAATCGGGACTGGGCGTGATGGCGCCGAGCCGGTCGTCGGGGCGACGCGCGACCGCGACGAGTTCGGCGTCGTCCTTGTCGGCGAGTTCCGCGAGCAGTTCGGGCGCGACGGCGATCGCCTCCGCGTCCGACTCGTCGAGAACGCCACGGGCCCAGTTGGACAGGCGTGCGTCGGCGTTGTGGAGCAGGGTGTCGATCGTCAGCCCGTGCTCGATGGCCAGATTGATGGGGCGAACGCCCTGGACGAGGAGCTGACCGAGGCGTTGCCGCTTCGTCCGGTTGGCGAGCAGCGCCTGCCACTGTTGGAAGCGGGCGTTGCGGGTGGTCACGCGCATGGGGTCTCCTCCGTCGTCGCGAAGACGTTATCCGACCGCGCGATCGTCATTGCCGCGCGCGGTGGCGCCCGGTACGGCACAGTGGAGGCATGGCCGAGCCGAAGCGGGTGAAGACGACGGTCGAGGGACGCCAGCTCAGTCTGTCCAATCTCGACAAGGTGATGTATCCGGGCGACGAACGAACGAAGCGCGACGTCATCGACTACTACACCAAGATCAGCGGTGTGCTGCTGCCGCAGCTCGCCGATCGCGCGATCACCCGGATCCGGTACCCGGACGGAGTCGACAACGGGTCGTTCTACGAGAAGAACGCGCCCCGGCACACGCCCGACTGGGTTCGCACGGCGCGGATCGCCACGCCGGGTTCGTCACGAGGACACGATCATCTCGACTTCGTCGTCGCCGAGGACGTGCCGACGCTGGTGTGGCTGTCGAACCTCGCGGCGCTCGAACTGCACGCCTTCGGATGGAAGGTGACGACCGAGAACCGGGAACCGGACCGCCTCGTGGCGGACCTGGACCCGGGCGAGGGCGCCGGTTGGGTCGACTGCGTCGAGGTCGCCCTGCTGCTGCGGGATCGCCTCGCCGAGGACGGCCTCGTGGCGTACCCGAAGTCCTCGGGCAAGAAGGGGCTGCACCTGACCTGCCCGATCGCGGCGGAACAGACCGACACGGAGGTGTCGGCGTACGCGCGGGCCGTCGCCTACGAGATGCAGGACCGGCACCCGGACCTGATCGTGGCGAAGATGCGCAAGGTCCTCCGGGAGGGCAAGGTCTTCATCGACTGGAGCCAGAACAACGCCGCGAAGACGACCGTCTCGGCCTACTCGCTGCGGAATCGGTCCTCGGCGACGGTGTCGACGCCCATGACGTGGGACGAGGTGGAGGCCGAGACACCGGGGACGTTCACGCCCGAGGAAGTCCTCGAACGCATCGACGAACTCGGCGATCTGTACGCGGATGTGCTGGTCACGGGCCCGAGGGTGCCCGAGGAGTAGCGGCCGTGGCGCCATCCGGGGCGTACCATCGGTACGGACGCGGGGGCGACGAGCACGAACGTCGAGAGCCCCACTCGCCGATGGCACGGGGGTGGACTGATGTCCGAGACAACCCGAATACCGTCCACGCGGTCGACGCGCGCGATCGATGAGCGCGTCCGCCGCCCACTCGCCCGAATGCGCCGCCTGAGCAGGCGCGATCCGGCGCGGCGGAGGCTGCGCAACGAGGTCGTGTCGGCGGCGCTGCCGCTGGCGGACCGGCTCGGACGCCGGTACCGGGGCCGCGGGGTGCCCGTGGAGGACCTCGTGGGCGTCGCCCGGCTCGGTCTGGTGAAGGCCGCCGACGGTTTCGACGCGGAACGCGGGGAGGCCTTTTCGGGTTTCGCGGTGCCGACGATGCTGGGCGAGGTTCGCCGGTACTTCCGTGACAAGGGCGCGTTGATCCGGCCGCCGCGCGGGGTGCAGGAGGCGCGGATGGCGGTCAAAGACGCCTCGTGGGAACTGACGCAACGGCTCGGGCGCGTGCCGAGCGTCGAGGACTACGCCCGGTTCCTGTCCATGCCCGCCTCTCGGGTGCGCGCGGGCCTGGCGGCGAGTCGCATGGCGTGGCCGTCGTCCCTGGACGCGTCGCGCCGCTCGGACGGCGAGGACGACGGCTTGGCGTCGACCATCGGGGACGAGGATCCGGCGCTGGAACGGGCCGAGTTGCGGGCCGTGCTGCGTCCCGCGATGGAGCGTCTGGAGCCGAGAGAGCGACGAATCCTGTGGCTGCGGTTCTACGGCGACCTGACTCAGGAGGAGATCGGACGGCGGGTGAACCTGTCGCAGATGCACGTCTCGCGCCTGTTGAAGCGGGCGTTGCGACACCTGCGGCGGCTGCTACCGGACGACGCCCGGGTCACCCTCCGCTGATGAGCCAGCTCGGACGGGCCGGTTCATCACGATCATCCTTAGTGGTCTCTGCCGTGTGGGCGGTCCCCGTTGAAGGTCGACTCGAAATCCCCGTCACGACTCGGAACCCGGTGACGGCTTGGACGGCTCGCCTGCCCGGTGGCGGTTCGAGCGGCCTGATGGTCTCGATGGCCGGGAAAGCGCGCCCGCCCAATACTGCGGCCCGCGTCCCCTCGGGGAAACGGGCCGTACGGTTCTTTGCGACTCGCGACGGTTCACTTCTCTCGATCGACCGCCCGCCGCAATTCGTTGTTCATTGTTGATTGTCGAGCGCCCTGCGGGCTTCCTCGCAGAGCTGGTCCTTCGTCGGGCCGTTGGCTCCCGAGTGGGAGCGCAGTCCGCCGCGCCTTCCCGAGGACAAGTCACTTGTGGAGAGCCTGCTCGACGTAGCCGCCTCTCCCGACTGGCCCGTACGCGCTGCCATTTCCTCCGCACGTTTTATGGGCGTGCCCTTCTGGCGCTCATTCTTCTTGATGTGCTCGTAGTGCCGTTCGCGTTTGTCGGTCCATGCTCGACGCGGCATCTCGACGCGGCATCACGCCTCGTTCCGACGTCAGTCGTGTACTCCGCGCTGCCGTTTCCAGCTTTGCCAACCGATGTCGACCAAGGCGAGGACGGCGAACGCCCAGAACAGAATCGCGATTGCGGTGAACCCGTTGGCCCACGCGAGTAGGCCGAGTCCACCGCTAACGATAAGGCCACCGGCGGCGAGCCACGCCTTTGTCGCGGGCGCGACCCTCTTCGCAGTCATCGGTTCGTTGCCGGAGCGTGCGCGTTTCGGACGTGACCAGTGGCGCCGGTGGACGTTTCCATGAGTCATACCATCGCCTCCTTCTTTGTCCGCCTTCCTTTATTGATTACCCGATGGGGGCCCGATTCAAACGCCCACCAGAGGCGCGGCGCGCCGAATATGGTGCATGAATCTCGGTGAAAAATGGCCATATCGTGGCGCCTTTCGGTTTCACCATGCTGGCCCTAGCGTGGTATCCACGTGGCCGGCCGCTCTCCAGGCGGCCTGGTGGATCCACGAGGCAGTGAATAACACAAGGGACAAATGATGCAGGATTCTGTGTCGTACGGGCGATTCGGCGGTGCGCGGCATTCATACACGGTGACCGCGTCGCTCGCCCCTAACACGGTTCGGGTGTGGTCGGGGGATCCGTTGGACGACATCATGGTGTGCACGATCTCCGGGGTGAGCACCGATCGTCCTCGCGCGTCGTTCAGTGGGCTACACAGTGGACTTCCGGAACACTGGAAGAGAATGATCACGGTCGAATCGCTTCGCGTGTTCCACGAGGCCGGATACCTGGCTCGGCCGGGCGTCGATTAGGGCTGGTCCGCTCCTTCGTCACGAACGGCACCCGGCGAGGGGCGAGGCTTCCCGCATACCGTCGTCCGTCAGGACCACGACGGCGCTCGCACGGCGGGAACGCGCTCACACCTACTCCCCCGTGCCGGGGTCGAGCTGGGGAGAGTTGGGCGAGCACTGGGTGTGGGTCGCGGGCGGGTTCGCCGAGGCGTGAGCGGGATTGCGCACCCACAACAGCGATATGAGAGCCCCGACGACGAACATCCCGGCGCACAGCATGATCGCGAGACGGTACCCGGAGGTGAAGGCGACCGGGTCGGTGTAGGCCATACCGGTCAACCCGACGGCGAGCGGAAGCGCGGCCACCGCGAGCAGATTCGCGGCCCGAGCGATCGCGTTGTTGACCCCGCTCGCGACGCCCGCGTTGGCGACGTCCGTCGCGGCGAGCACTCCCGCCGTCAATGGTGCGACGGTGATCGTCATGCCGACACTGAGCAGCAGCACTCCCGGCAGCACATGAGTCCAATACGGCGCGACCGCGCCGACACCGACGAGCGCGAGGACTCCCGCGGCGACCATCGCCGGGCCGACCGTCAACGGCAGCCGCGGCCCGATGCGTTGACCGAGGCGGCCCGCCCGCGCCGAGAAGACGAGCATCAGCAGGGTGAACGGCAACATGCTGAGGCCCGCCTGCAACGCGTCGTAGCCGGACACGACCTGCAGCTGCATGACGAGGAAGAACAGGACGCCGCCGAGGCCCGCGTACACGAAGAACGTGACCGCGTTGATGGCGCTGAACTGCCGGTTCGCGAACATCCTGGGCGGAAGGACGGGCGCCGCGGCGTACCGCTCCACCACCAGCAGAGCGATACCGGCCGCGAGTCCGATGCCGGCGGCGACGAGCGCCGGGACGAGCGGCTCGTACTGGACGAGCGCGTACGTCACCCCGCCGAGGAACACGACGGCCAACGCGCCCCCGGCGATGTCGAAACGACCGGAACGGGTCTCGTCGCGGGTCTCGGGGACCCAGCGCAGTGTCGCGAAGACGCAGGCGACGACGAGTGGGGCGTTGATGAAGAACACCAGACGCCAGTTCACCGCGTCGACGAGCCAGCCGCCGAGCAGCGGCCCGGCCGCCGCCGCGACCCCGCCGAGGCCCGACCAGGCGCCGATCGCGCTCGCCCGGTCGCCCTCCTTGATGGACGCCTGGATGATGGCGAGGGAGCCGGGCGTGAGCAGACCCGCGCCGATCCCCTGAAGGCAACGGGCGACGACGAGCTCTACGGAGCCCGTCGCGAAACCGCACAGCATCGACGTGATCCCGAACCAGACGACACCGATCAGGAAGACGCGTCGACGCCCGAAGCGGTCACCGAGGGCACCACCGAGCAGGACGACGGCGGCGAGCGTCAGCGTGTAGCCGTTGACGGTCCACTGCAGCGCGTCGAGGTCGGCCGAGAACTCCTCGCCGATGTGGGGCAGCGCGACGTTGACGACGGTGCCGTCCAACAGGGCCAGACTCGAACCGAGGACCGCCGCCGCGACGATGCCCCTGCCCGCCGATGAAGCCAACCGCGCCGCGCTCGCCATGCGCGGAACTCTAATGGCCGATCGGCGCCGGTCGGCGTCTCGACCTCGGCACGGTCGTGTCGGCCGACGGCGCGACCATGACCGTCCTCAATGTCTTGACAATGGACCGCGACGGTCGGGGCTCCGGCAGATGGGGGACCTCGGTCAGTGCTGGGGCTCTGCCACTGAACTCCGGTGGGGAACGGGCTCTCACCGGTGCGAACGATCAGCGCCGGCCCTTCAGCGAACCGGGAAAGACCGAACTCCGGTCGAGAACCCGATCAGCGCTGGGACTCAACCGGTGCGAACGATCAGCGCTGACCCTTCAGCCACTCGGGAACGACCGAACTCCGGTCGAGAACCCGATCAGCGCTGGGACTCAACCGGTGCGAACGATCAGCGCTGACCCTTCAGCCACTCGGGGAACTCGGTCAGTGACGCGAGCACGATGTCGGCGTCGGGAAAGTCCTCGGCACCATGGCTGCCGGTGGTGACGGCGACGGCCCGGGCTCCGGCCGCGCGGGCGGCGGCGATGTCGGCCGGGTGGTCCCCGACGTACGCCCACGCGGAGTGCTTCAGGAGCGCGGCCGTCTTCGTCTCGGCCCAGGCGAAGCCGATGACGTGCGCGACGTCGAGTTTCTCGTGATCGACGTGCAGGTTCGCGTCGTGGTCGTTCTTGCCGGTGATGACGATCGTCGATCCGCCGACGGCGTGGACGCAGGCGATCGAGTCCCGCGCGCCGGGCAGCAGCTGCGCGGCGGACACCCCGTGGTACCGGTAGACGGCGCGATAGTGGGCGACGAACTCCTCGACCCGATCGGCGGGGATCTGCTCGCCGACCATGACGTCGAGCGGCGGGCCGAGATTCGACAGGAACAGGTCGACGTCCAGCGGGAGGCCCAGTTCGGCGGCCGTCACCGACAAGGTCGCGCCGATCGACAGGCGGGTGTCGAACAGCGTCATGTCGAGGTCGAACCCGATGACGAGTGGGGAGTTCGGGGCGGAGATCACCTGTCCAGCCTATCCAGTTCTCACACCCGAACACCGAACGACGAGACCGTCGTCTCTCCCTCCCCCACACACATTCCGCTTGGTTGGGCAAAAGTTCCGCTTGGTTGGGCAAATTGCGAAAACACGCCTGTTTCGAACATTTGCCCAACCAAGCGGAGTGGATGAACGGGGCCAGGGGCCACGGGTGCCCGGGCCGGGAG
>NZ_CBCRZX010000064.1:9883-20483 GCF_965137155.1 Stackebrandtia soli | reverse complement strand
GGTCGCCGGGATCGGCACCGATCGCGGCGACCTAGGGCGTGTGTCGGCAGTGTTTTAGGTTGGCTGATGTGAGTGTGCGGGCGTGGAGTTACCGATATGTCGGACCGGTCGAGCTGAAGGCTGCGGTCCGGCCTGGCAGCGGCGGGTACCGGATCAGCTCGGCGGCTGAATTCGACGACTGGATCGCTGGGCGATCGGCGGTAGAGCTGGCCGAACCGTTCACCTTCGTCATCGGAACGGACGGTGTGCTTCGGCTGGCGCCGCGGCGGAGCGAGCATGTGGCCTGCGCCGGCGGAGACATGGTTCTGAGTGCCGGCGAGATCGGCTTTGTGCGCGAAGCGGACCGGTGGGCCGTGAGCGAGGTCAGCAACCAGTCCACCGGGTACTGCCCCGATATCGGTTTCTGGTCGGAAGTCGCTCGTGCTTTGGACGACGTAGGGCTCGGGCGGCCCTCCGCCTTCACTCAAGAGGTGGTGTTCCGGCGGTGTCTTGGCTGCCAGGAGCGCAACATCGTGCGCGAGGACGACTTCGTCTGCGTGCTCTGCGGCAGGGATCTGCCGGAGACGTGGAACGTGGATCCCACTGTGTGATGGCCGAGGTTCACAGCACTCGTTGATGGCCGCGACGAGGACGGTTGCCTCGCAGCGGACGGCGAGCTGGTCGTATCGCGTGGCGACAGCGCGGTTCCTCTTGAGACGGTTGATCCCGCACTCGACCGGTACGTCCCGCCATGGAACACCGTAGGGACCCGGAACCGTATGCCGTCGATCAACTGCCGCCCAGGCCAGACGCGCGGCCGCCCCGCCTTCGTTGCCTTCGGCGCAACGGCTCCAGCGTTGCCCACGGCTCGACCGTGAGATCTCCCCGACCAATGAACCGTGATCATTCACAGCCCAACATCCACTTTCGATACACGGCGACCTAGATCGGTTCGTCGGCACGAATCTCGTCGGCCAAGGCAACCGCTTCGGCCGATCCCGCATCTTCTCCTGTGACATTGACACTCGACAAACGGGAGAACACCATGCGACACACCCGACGGGCGATCACGGGTGCGGTGCTGGCGGGGGCGTTCGCGTTCCTCGGCGCCGATTGCGGAGCAGCGGGCGACGGCGACTCGGCCGATCCGGACGCGAGTCCGACCGACCCGAACGGCGTCGCCTATCCGCCATCGGGTGAGGTGGCCGAGGATCTGTCCGGCACCTTCTACTCGGTCGTCGAGACCGACGATTCCGCCACTGTGTACAGTTGGTCCGCCGATGGCGATCCCACCGA
Source organism: Stackebrandtia soli (assembly GCF_965137155.1). Lineage (NCBI taxonomy): Bacteria > Bacillati > Actinomycetota > Actinomycetes > Glycomycetales > Glycomycetaceae > Stackebrandtia > Stackebrandtia soli. The sequence continues at coordinate 19,208 of NZ_CBCRZX010000064.1, read as the reverse complement.
GGTTCTGGAACTGCCCTCGGTCAACTTCATCACGATGTCGCCCGACGGGCGGTATGTCACCTGGGTGCAAACGGGCGGTGAACGCACACACCAGCTGATGATCCACGACCTGTCCTCCGATGAAGAGGACGTCATCGCGGACATCGAGCTGGCTGGCCACAGTGTCTACGCCGAGCCGACCTGGTCGCCGGACGGTCGACCGATGCTGCTGGTCCAACCGGACCCGGGCGGCGAGCTCTCCTGGTTCGACGTCGAGACGGGCGACACCTCGCGGTAGGCGTACGCCGAAGAAGGCGGTCGATCGAGGAGACGCCGGGTCGAAGCGCCCGGGCCGAACCGGCCCGGGATTCGAGCCGTCTCGTTACGCGGAGGGAACCGCGAGCTTCTCCCTGACCTGGACGATTGTCGGGTTCGTCAGGGTCGAGCCGTCTGGGAACTTGACTGTCGGCACGACCGCGTTCCCGCCGTTGATCGACATCACGTAGTCGGCCGAAGCCGGGTCCTCTTCGATGTCGACGACCTCGTATTGGATGCCCTCGCGGTCCATCTGGTCCTTGAGGCGTCGGCAGTAACCGCACCAGGGGGTGGAGTACATCGTGACCATTGTGAGGCCGTGCCTTTCGGTGAGTTCGTGGGGTTTCGTCGGGTCGACCGGGTGAACGTCGTCGCCGGCGCTCGTATTCCGGACGGTGACCCGTTTCTCTTATACCCCCCTAGGGTACCTAATGGGGCGGCTGTTCGGTGTCGGACCCCGATGAGAGCATGGACAACTGTGACGTTCGCGCATGCACGAGAAGTACTGACCGGCCTCGACGACGACCAAGCGGAGGCGGTGTCGGCCGAGCCCGGCCCCGTCTGCATTCTCGCGGGCGCGGGCACCGGGAAGACACGTGCGGTCACCCACCGTATCGCCTACCGGGTTCGGCGGGGCGACCTGCGCGGTCAGCACGTACTCGCGGTCACCTTCACCGCTCGCGCCGCCGGTGAGATGCGCGACCGCCTGCGCGCGCTCGACGTCACGGGCGTCAGCGCGCGAACCTTCCACGCGGCGGCGCTGCGGCAGCTTCGGTTCTTCGGGTCCCGGGTTTATCGGGGCGAGATGCCCGAACTCATCGACTCGACCATCAAATTCGTCGGCATCGCGGCCGCCAGAGCCGGTGTGCGGGCCGACGCGTCCCGTCGTCGTGATCTCGCGACCGAACTGGAGTGGGCCGCGTCGATGCTCATCGGTCCCGACGAATATCCGAGCGAGGTGGCCCGTCGTGATCGGATCGCCCCCATGGACGCCGCCGATATATCCAAAGTGTACTCAGCGTATCTGGAGGCGAAGCAGCGCGCACGCGTCATCGACTTCTCGGATCTGCTCGCCGCCACCGCCGCCGCGATCGAGGAACACGCCGACATCGCCGAACAGATCCGCTCCCAGTACCGGCTCTTCATCGTCGACGAGTACCAGGACGTCAACCCGCTCCAGCAACGACTGCTCGACGCCTGGCTCGGAGATCGGGACGACCTCACCGTCGTCGGGGACGCGAGCCAGACGATCTACACCTTCAACGGCGCCACCTCCCGCTATCTCATCGACTTCTCCCGTCGCTACCCCGACGCCCGCGTCGTGCGCCTCGTGCGCGACTACCGATCGACCCCCCAGGTCGTCGGCCTCGCCAACGAGGTCATCGCGGAGGCCCGCAGCGGTGAGGCGAAACTGCGGCTCAAGCTGGAAGGTCAGCGCCCGCCCGGCCCCGACCCGCACTTCGACACCTACCCGGACGAAGCCGCAGAGGCCACCGCCGTCGCCCGACGGTGCGCGCGGCTGATCGCCGAGGGAACCCCCGCCCGCGAGATCGCCGTCCTCTACCGCACCAACGCGCAATCCGAGGCGTACGAGACCGCGTTCGACGAGATCGGGGTTCCCACCGTCGTCGCCGGCGCCGAGAGGTTCTTCCAGCGCGCCGAAGTCCGGTCCGCGATCGTCGCCCTGCGCCAGGCCGTGCACACCGACGAGGGAACGGAACAACTGCGGGACACCGTGATCACCGCGCTCGACGCGATCGGCTGGCGCCCCGACCAGGCTCCTCCCGGCGGCGCCGCCCGCGAGAAGTACGAGGCGGTGGCCGCACTCGTCCGACTCGCCGAGGATCACTCCGAACTGAGCCTGTCGGCGTTCGTGGACGAACTGGGCCGTCGCGCCGCCGCGCAGCACGCGCCGACCGTGGAGGGTGTGACCCTCGCGTCCCTGCACGCCGCCAAGGGTCTGGAATGGGACGCCGTCTTCCTGGTCGGTCTCGCCGAGGGCACACTGCCGACGAGCCGCGCTCGGACGACGGCGCAGCTGGAGGAGGAGCGGCGCCTCCTCTACGTCGGCATCACACGAGCCCGCGAACACCTGCACCTGTCGTACGGCCTGATGCGGTCCTCCGGTGGCCGCGAGCGCAAGCCCAGCTCCTTCCTCGCGGGCCGCGGCTTCCCCGGTGAACCGGTGACCGTCGCCGCCGGTAAACCCCGGACGAAACGTTCGAAGGCGACCCGGCAGGCATGCCGGGTGTGCGGAGCGACACTCGACGAGGGCCGGACCCGCAAACTCGGCCGCTGCGAGACCTGTCCATCTGATATGGACGAAGCTTTGTACGATCGACTGCGGCAGTGGCGAAAGGAGACCGCCACTGAGGCGGGAGTGCCCGCGTACGTGGTGTTCACCGACGTCACCCTCACCGCGATCGCCGAGCGTCGTCCACAATCGGAGGCCGAGCTGGTGGGGATCGCGGGCATCGGGGCGCGTAAACTCACGACGTACGGCGAGGCTGTGCTCTCGCTCGTGCGGGGCGAGGAACCGTCTTGACGGTCCACCGTTCAGGTGAGTTCGGCTCGGCCGAACGGTGGATTCGACAATAATTTCGAGAAACGCCCGATAATTCAGTTGCGAGTCCGCGAGGACCGGGCATAGCCTGGCAACGCTGTAGGAGAACGAGGCCGCGTAACCGCGGCCCGTCGATGTGAGAAGAGGAGGTGCTTCCTGTGGGAACTATCAAGAGCTATCGCGACGTCTTCGTCAACGTGCTGCCCCAGGTGCTGTCCGCCTCTGATCATCGTGGAGCGCGATGCCTCGCGCCCACAGTCGAACGGCTCCACGGGATCAGTGTGTCCACCGTCGATAGCGCGCAGCGCCGACGCGACGGTCAAATGTCCCTCAACCTAGGCATTTTTGTCGATGCCTCGGTCGAGCCGTCGGCTCCGGCCACGGGTGGGACGACCGTCAAAAACGTCGTCAAGGGAGCAAAGCGCGGGATTCCGCCTCGAGAAGGACCGGTGAAACCAGGCTGAAAAGCCTTCACCACCGGCTCACCTCGAGGCCGCGAAACCCGTCACCGGGATTCGCGGCCTTTTCGTTTCTCTGAAATAGCCCGTTCTGACCAGCGGATATGCCGCAGGTCCGGACACCAGAAGGACCAATGCAGATCACGACCGAAAGAGAGGTGACCGGGGTGTTGACCCTCGGCCCCGGTTTGCGCGAGCAAGCCATCGAACAAGGCAGGGACCTTCCCTGTCGGCAGTACAACGCGGACCTCTGGTTCGCCGACACGCCTACCGAACTCGAATACGCGAAGTCGCTGTGCGGCGACTGCCCCGTCAAGCTGGAGTGCTTGGCTGGAGCCATGGACCGCCAGGAGCCCTGGGGCGTCTGGGGTGGCGAGATCTTCGAGGCCGGCGCCGTCGTCGCCCGGAAGCGGCCCCGTGGCCGGCCCCGGAAGGACGCCGCCGAAGTCGAAGCCGCCGCTCAAGCCGCGCTCGCGGAGCGCACCGCTGGCCTGTTGGCCGGAAAGGCGGCGTGACATGTCGCAGTACGACAAGCCACACGGCGTCGCGACGTCGCCCGTCCCCCGTGCGACCTCGCGTATCGAGTCCACTCACCTCACGGTGACGCGAAGCCTGATCAGAAACGGAACCACCAAGATGCATCTACTCAATGAAGCCTTGGCTCGCGCGCGAATGCGTGACCTATGGCGCGGAGAACATCGGCATAAACGGTTGGCGTTGCGCGCTCTGCGCGACGCCAAACGGACCCGGCGGTAACGCCGAAGGTCGATGACGATCCGATAAGGAATGACCGCCGTGTCGCCTGTGAAGGCGACACGGCGGTCCTCGTATGTGCTGTCGGTCCTTCGTGGTCCGTGCACCGGCCTTCTTACCGTCGACATTTGACGGGTCGAGCCTTGCCGGATTCGCCATGGACGATCGCTCGCCGAACGATCGCGGCGGAGGCGTCGCGCGTGAAGACAAGCGGCGCAATGGATCTCCGGCGGGTTGAGGATTCCTCGCGGGGACGAGCTCGGTGCCGCACGGTCAAGGCCGTTCGCGATCGCCTAACCGAGGCGGGGTGGGCTCCTCCTAAGAAGAAGGCGCGAAGCCCGGCAGCCACTCCTCCAGGATGGAGCGCCAGGACGCGGCGGCCTCCAGCTGACACAGGACACCGATCGATCCCATCGTCACCCGGTGAATGAGCAGGTAGGACGGCGGGAGGTTGAGCTGTTTGCCCATCGTGTAGGCCGGGCTCTTCGGGTTGGCCAGGCGGGCGGCCTCGGTACGGAGCCATTCGCGGCTGAGTCGGAACTCGTCGGAGGCGATCGGCGCCAGCATCGGCAGCAGATAATCGAGGACGGCCTCGGCGTCGAGGTCACCCCCGTTCGGAATGAAGCCTTCGGCGCGCAGTCCGTCGAGGACCGCCTCGGCGTCGCCGTCGAGAGCCGCGCGGACGAGCGGTCCGATCGGAGCGGGCAGCCCGTCCGGGAGCCGCGCGACGGCGCCGAAGTCGAGGACGATGAGCCGGCCGTCCTCCGCGATCCGGAAGTTCCCCGGGTGCGGGTCGGCGTGCAACAGGCCCGCCCGCATCGGGCCGGAGAAGTGCAGCGTCGACAGATGGTGGCCCGCTCGGTCGCGTTCCTCCTGGGTGCCGTCCGAGATGATCGAGGAGAGCGGGGTCCCCTCGGCCCATTCGGTGACGAGGACGCGCGCCGACCCGGCGATGACCTTGGGCACGAGGATGTCGGGATCACCGGCGTAGGCCTTGGCGAACGCTCGCTGGGACCGGGCTTCGAGGGTGTAGTCGAGCTCCTCGACGACGCGATCCCGCAGTTCGGCGATGAGGGGCTTGATGTCGAGGCCGGGCTGGATGACGCGGAACAGCGCCGCGACCCTGCCCAGTTGCTTCAGGTCCGACACGAGCGCGTCGCCCGCTCCGGGGTACTGGATCTTGACGGCGACCGTCTTGCCGTTGGACCACACGGCCTTGTGCACCTGACCGATGCTCGCGGCGGCGGCCGGCGTGTCGTCGAAGTCACGGAACCTGTCCCGCCAGTTCTCGCCCAGTTCGGCGGCGAGAACCTTGTGAACGCTCGCGGCGGGCAGCGCGGGCGCGGCGTCCTGGAGCTTCGTCAGCGCGGCCCGGTACGGGCCGGCGAGGCTGTCGGGCAGCGCCGCCTCGAACACCGACAGCGCCTGGCCGAGCTTCATCGCGCCGCCCTTGAGCTGTCCCAGGACGCTGAACAGCTGTTCGGCGGTGCGTTGCTGGATCTTGTCGCTGATGACGTCCTCGGCGAAACCGGTGACTTTCTTGCCGAAGCCGAGCGCGGCGCGCCCGGCGAAGCCGAGGGGCAAGCTGGCGAGCTTCGCAGTTCGGGAGATGGCGCCGCGGGGTATGTCGGTCACCTTCCCATCGTGCCACGCTGGTGCTCGTTCGGCCTGCTCCGTGCCTGAGAATGCGTACGCCACGCGGCGCGGCTCGGCTGTGTTGTGACGGTTTCGTGGCATCCTGTGCCCAGGCGGTGGGGAGATTCCACGCCTGAATACACGAGGGGGCCATGATGGCGACGTATAACGGCTACTGCGTCAAGTGCCGTGAAAAGCGCGATTTCGAGGGTGAGGTTGTGGAGAATGCGGCGGGGCGCCGCATGGCCAAGGGCGTTTGCCCCGTGTGCGGGACGAAGATGAACCGCATCCTCGGGAAGAACGACTAGCGGCCACCCCGTCGGCGCGGGCTCGCGGTCGGGTGATCGCGAACCGTCATCTTCGAGCCGACGCCGCTCGTCCTCGGCGAGCTACCGCCCCCGCCCGTGTCTCGAATGTTGAGACATGGACGGGGATTTTTGTGTACATATCGGTTCGAACCCGGTCGAATCAGGCGTTCCCACTCTGTACGGAAGTGGCACCGGCTGGATAGCGTACCCACATGGCCGCAATCCGCTATCTCCGCAGCCGAGAACCCCAGGCTGTGACGGCGAGCGCGGTCCAACGCTGACAACGCCCCAACCCGCGCCTGTCTGCGCGGGTGTTAGTTAGGAACCTCGATATGGCTCGTAAAGCTAGCCCGCCCGTCGATGTTCGCCGTAGCGCTCGGCGTCGACGGACGGTCTCGGCGTACCGGGACGGTGAGCGTGTGGTCGTGCTCATCCCCGATCAGTTCACTCGCGCGGAGGAGGCCGAATGGGTCGACCGGATGCTTGGACGGCTCAGTGAGCGGGATAAACGGGCAGGTCGGGGCGGTGACGCCGCGCTGAAGACGCGGGCCGTCCGTCTCGCTCGCAAGTACTACCCCGACCACCCGGAGGCCGCGGCGCCGGCGAGCGTCCGCTGGGTCGACAACCAGAACAGCCGCTGGGGCTCGTGCACGCCCGACGACGCGACGATTCGCCTGTCGTCGCGGTTGGCGTCGATGCCCGGTTGGGTCATCGACTACGTCCTCCTGCATGAGTTGGCTCACCTCGTCGTCCCAGAACATGGACGTCGATTTTGGACACTGGTCGAGCGGTACCCGAAGACGGAGCGGGCTCGCGGTTACCTGGAGGGCATCGCGGACGCCAGCCTGGCCGACAGCGACGACATTCCGTCGCCGCTGCCGAGGCAGCGGCGCTGAGCAGGTCCGACATGCGCCAACGGTGACCACGGATCGTGGTCGGGCGGCGCGGTCCTTTCCACGGAGGCTTCGGGGGCTCTCGCGTGGACGTCAGGCCTTGGCGGGAGGCGGTTCGGGGCCGTCGTCGTTGTCGTCGTCCGTGTCCTCCTCGCGTTCCTCGCGCGGGTCGTTGACGGCGAGCTGATCGAATATCGACATATCCAGATCGCCGAAGTCGGCTTCGGCGAAGGTCCCCGGCGAGGCGACGTCCTCCTGCGTCGGCATCAGGTCCGGGTGCGCCCACAGGGCGTCGCGCCCGTCGACTCCGCGATCGCGCGTCATCTGCTCCCAGAACACCGTCGCCTCACGCAGCTTCTTCGGGCTGAGCTTCAGGCCGACGAGCGCGGAGAACGTTCGCTCGGTCGGGCCGCCCGTCGCGCGACGACGCCGCGCCGACTCGGCGAGTTTCGCCAGGGTGGGCAGTCGTTGCCCGGCGGCCTCGGTCGCGACGCACGTCACCCAGCCGCCGATGAGGGCCAGCATGTGTTCGAGCCGGGCGAGCGCCGCGCGCTGCGCGGGCGTGTCCTCGGGGCGGAAGAGTTCCGTCAGGTCGATGTGCTGCACCGCGTCGGCGTTGGTCAGGTCGAGGTCGCTCGCGAGCGACTCCATCGCGGAACGGTCGATGTGGATACCGGCGGCGTACGCCTCGACCGCGCCGATGACGTGCGCGCGAAGCCACGGGACGTGGCCGTACAGGCGGTGATGCGCGGTCTCGCGCAGCGACACGTACAACCGCACCTCGTCGGGGCCGACGTCCTCGAAGCCCTCGGCATAGGTGTTGAGGTTGCCCGGTAGCAGCGCGGCCGTTCCGGCGGGGCCGAGCGGCAGCCCGACCTCCGTGGACGACAGGACCTCTTTGGACAGTTCGGCCATGGCCTGTCCGACCTGGGCGCCGAACAGCGACGAACCGATGCCCTGCATGAGATTCGCCATCGGGCCCAGCATGGACCGGACGTCCTCCGGAACGAGATCGGACAGGGCCGCGGTCATCTTCTCGGCCAGCGGCTCCGACAACGCCCTCCAGGTGGAGGTCGTGTTGTCCAGCCACTCGCGGCGCGTCCACGAGGCGGCCGTGGTCAGCCCCGACGGGAACGTCGTCGCCTCCTCCAGCCACAGGTCCGCGAGGCGCAGCGCGTCAGCGGTCGCCTTCCTGTCGGACGCCGACACGGCGGGGTCGTCACCCAGGTGGGATGTGGCCAGCTGCTTCGCCAAGTCCCAGTTCACGGGACCGGACGACGCAGCCTGCGACATCATCTGTTGCAGCTGAGCCATCATCTGCTGCATGCGCGGGTCGTTGGGGTCGGGAAACCCGCCGGGAAACCCGCCAATTCCGAAAGGCGTATCAGGACTCACCACTCCACGGTACGTCAAAGACCTGAAGCTCAGCTGAATCGACGCCGCCGTCGCGTACGCCGATAGCGAAGCCGACCCGACCGGGCACGCGTGGCGACGCCGGTGCGTCACCGCGAACACCGGCCAGGGTCGGAGCGGTCACGCCTGAGTATGCTCGCCGCATGACTCGGCGAGGTTGGACGGTGGTGGTCGGCGCGGTGCTCGTGCTCGCGTTGACATGGCAGGCGTTGTCCATGCGGGTGGCCTATGTGGCCCTCGGTCCGGGGCCGACAGTGGACGCCTTGGGCGAGTTCACCTACCAGGACGACACGTACGACGTCATCTCCGCGAACCCGGACGTGTCGAGCGTTTCGGAGGGGCAACTTCGGTTGGTCACCGTCCGCATCTACGACGGCATCAATCTCGGTCAGGCGCTCTATTACTGGTTGTCGGGCGACTACGCGGTCATCCCGCGCGAGTTCCAGTACCCCGACGACAAGAGTGACGAGGAGATCGCCGCCGAGCAGAAGAAGATGTGGGTCACCTCGCAGTCCGCGGCGGAGACGGCCGCGCTGCGGGAGCTCGGGCACGCGGTCTCCGTGACGGTGACTGGAGTCGAGGACGCCTCGCCGAACGGCGACCTGTCCGATGGGGACGTGATCACCGAGGTCGAGGGGGAGGACGTCACCTCCGGCCAGCGTCTTCTCGAACTGATCGCCGAGGCCGACGCGGCCGAGCCGGGCGAACCCGTCGTCGCGACCGTCGACCGTGACGGCGAGACCGAGGACGTCAAGCTGACGCTGGAGCGCGCCGCCGACGGCAGCGTCACCATTCCCGGCGTCGAGATCGAGCCCGTCCAGGAAGACCCATACGACTTGACCGTCACCACCGAGGGCCTCGGGATCGGTGGCCCGAGCGCCGGGCTGGTGTTCGCCCTGGCGATGATCGACCGGGTCGATCCGACCGATCTCACCGGCGGCCTCATCATCGCCGGCACCGGCGAGATCGACGAGGAGGGCAACGTCGGTCCGATCGGCGGCGTCGCGC
>NZ_CBCRZX010000064.1:0-9878 GCF_965137155.1 Stackebrandtia soli | reverse complement strand
GCCGACGGCGCGACCGTCTTCCTGACCCCGAGCGCCAACTGCCCCACCGCCGCCGCGAACGCCCCCGAAGGCCTGCTGCTGGTGACGGTCGACACGCTCGATGACGCACTGACCGCGCTGGAAACACTGCGCGACGGCGGGCAACCGCCCACCTGCTAGACATAACACCCACGATCGAACGAGGGAGACTCACGTGGCCACCCGAACGCCCATACCGCACATCAATCGACGAGGCCGATATGTGCTCGGTCTATTGGCGGGGGTGATCGCGTTTTTGACCGTGGCAGGCTGGTTCGTCAGCCTGTACACGCAGTACCTCTGGTTCGATTCGGTCGGCTACACCAGGGTCTTCTCGACGGAGATCTGGACGAGAGTGTGGATGTTCGTCGCCATCGGCGGCGTCATGGCCATCTGGGCGGGCGCGAACCTGTTCGTGGCGTACCGATTCCGCCCCGACAGTGTTCCGCACACCCCCGAGCAGCAGAGCATGGAACGGTATCGATCGCTGCTGGAGCCCCGCATCGGCTGGTGGATCGCCGGGGTCGCGCTCATCGTGGGTGGCTTCGCCGGTGTTTCCGCGCAGAACCGTTGGCAGCAGTACCTCCTGTTCGCGAACTCCCGCGAGTTCGGTCGCACGGACCCGATCTTCGATGTGGACGCCGGTTTCTACGTCTTCGAACTGCCCTTCTGGCAGTACCTGACGGGCGTCGGCTTCACCCTCGTCGTCGTCGGCATCATCGCGGCCCTCGGCGCGCACTACCTGTACGGCGCGGTTCGGATGTCGGGACGCGGTGAGCGGATCACGACCGCCGCGCGCGTCCACCTGTCCATCCTCATCGGACTGTTCGTGCTGTTGAAGGCCGTCGCCTACTACCTCGACCGGTTCGCGTTGACGTTGCAGGAGAACGACGTCACCAACCTGACCGGTGGCGGCTACACGGAGATCACGGCGCTGTTGCCCGCGAAGGAGATCCTCATCGTCGTGGCCGTGATGGCGGCCGTCGCGGTCGTCGTCTTCTCGAACTTCTACGCCCGTAGCCTCCTCGTGCCCGGCATGGCGCTCGGCCTGGTCCTGCTGTCGGCGATCGCGATCGGCGGGATCTACCCGTTCGCGATCAAGCAGATCGAGGTCAAGCCGAACGTGCCGCAGGCCGAAGGCGACTACGTCCAGCACACCATCGAGGGAACGCTGTACGGCTACGCGCTCGAGGGCACCGTCAACGACGACGAGCACAAGTACAACATCACCGTCAACGGCAACGCCGACCCGAACGTCGTCGCCGACGACGAGAACACCCGTCCGTACCTGCGCCTGCTCGACCCGTCGATCGTGTCCGACACGTTCACGCAGATGCAGCAGGCCAAGGGTTTCCACGACTTCAACGGCAAGCTCGACATCGACCGGTACACCGATGCCGACGGCAACGTTCGCGACTACGTAGTCGGTGTTCGTGAACTGAACCCCTCGAAGTTCAACGAGGACCAGCAGGACTGGACCGTTCGGCACACCCGCTACACCCACGGCTACGGTTTCGTCGCCGCGCCGACCACCCGGGTCGTCTGCGACGGTCGCCCCTACTTCGTGTCGGGTTCCCTGACGAACCTGTCCGACGAAGGCGACGAGGCCGTCGACAACGAGTGCCGCGCCGCGAAGGACTTCATCGACATCGAGCGCCCGGAGATCTACTTCGGCGAACTGAACAACGACTACGCGATCGTCGGCATCCCGGACGGCTCGGAACCCCGCGAGTACGACCGGCCCGCGCAGGGAACGACCAGCGAGGACGGCGCCGAGGGCGACGAGAAGGTCCAGGGTGAGGACACCTACGTCACCTACGACGGCACCGGTGGCGTCGACGTCAGTTCGCTGTGGCGACGCGCCGTCTACGCCTGGGAGTTCGGCGCGATGCAGTTCCTGCTCTCGGACGTGTTCAACGAGAACTCGAAACTGCTCTACGACCGCAACCCCCGCCAGCGGGTCGAGAAGGTCGCCCCGTTCCTGACCGTCGACAGCGACCCGTACCCGGTCGTCGTCGACGGCCGGATCAAGTGGGTCCTCGACGCCTACACGAGCTCCGCGAGCTTCCCGTACTCCGAGGTCACCGACTTCGGCGACTCGACGAGCGACAGCTACTCGGGCCAAGGCACCGTCAACCAGTCGAACAAGCCCGTCAACTACCTGCGCAACTCGGTGAAGGCCACCGTCGACGCGTACGACGGGACCGTCGAGCTCTACGAGTACGACGAGACGGACCCGATCCTGAAGGTCTGGAACTCCGCGTTCGGCGGGATCGTCCAGCCGCGTGACGAGACGCCGGAGGAGCTCGTCGAGCACTTCCGCTACCCCGTCGACCAGTTCAAGCTGCAACGCGATGTGCTGCAACGGTTCCACGTGACCGACGCGCGCACCTTCATCGACGCCACCGACGTGTGGGAGGCCCCGGACGACCCGACCTCCTCCGACGGCGTCGCGCAGCCGCCGTACTACGTGCTCGCCCAACTGCCCGAGCAGGACAACCCCGAGTTCCAGCTGACGACGACGTTCTCGCCGCGTCAGCGGTCCAACGCGCTCGCCGGTGTCCTGTCCGGGTACTACGACGCCGACGGCAACCCCGTCCTGAACCTGTACGAGATCGGGGCGAGCGGCTCCAACCTGATCGAGTCGCCCGCGCAGGTCCATCAGACCTTGACGGGTTCACAGGACGTCGCCGAGGACCTGAAACTGTGGAACCAGGAGGGCAGCAAGGTCCGATTCGGGAACCTGCTGACCCTGCCGCTCGGCAACGGCATCCTCAACGTGGAACCGGTCTACCTGGAACGCGAGTCCGCTTCCGGAGGCACCGGCCTGCCACGACTTCAGAAGGTGATGGTCTCGTACGGCAACCTGTACGCCTACGAGAACACATTGGAGGACGCCATCGCGTCCCTCGTGGCGCAGTACACCGGAACGCCCACACCGGAGGATCCAGAGGACCCGGAGGAGCCCGGTGACGAACCCGAGGAACCGGCCGACGAGGTCTCGCCGGAGGTGAAGGCGGCCCTCGAGAAGATCGACAAGGCGATCGCCGACCTGCGGCAGGCGCAGTCCGACGGCGACTTCGAGGCGCAAGGAAAGGCGCTCGCCGATCTCGACGCCGCGATGAAGGAATACGACGAGGCGATGGGGCGGTAGCCCTCGAACCTCGACAGGGCCACCCGGACGAATCGTCCGGGTGGCCCTGTCGCGTGTACCGGACCGCCGGGGTCCATTGCGGTGCTTCGGTTGCGGGTCACGGCCCTCCCGCGAGTCGGCCGTGCGGGCGGGGTGAGTCCGTATCCGTCACGTCACGTATGCTCTCTGTCAAGTATCGATGTTCGTCGTTACTTGGGGTTGTTGAAACTGCACGCGACGGACGTCGCACCGGTTCGGCGGCGCCCGCCGCGTTCGACGCGCCTCCCGCGACGCCGCCGACACGTCCGCCAGGAGGGGAACCATCAACGTCCACCGAACGTGGGCGCGCCGGGTCGGCGTGCTCCTACTCGCCACGGCCACCGCCACGGGTTGCACCGCGATCCTGGGCGAAGGCGATACCCTCGTCACCGCCAGCACCACGACCGGAGCGAACTGGGGCGACGTCCGCACGGCGTTCACCGAGTCGACCGGCATCACCGTGCCCAGCGAGGACAACGCCGCGAACGCGACGATCGACCGCCTCGAAGCCGAAGGCGACGCGACCACCGTCGACACCGCCTACCTCGAGCCACTGCACGCGTTCCGCGCCCACTCGGACGGACTCATCGCGCCCTTCGACGGAGACCGGCTCGCCGACGTCCCCGTGGAGCTGCGATCGCCCGACAAGACCTGGTTCACCGTGCACACCGCGGCGGTCGCGATCATCGTAAACACCGAGGTCCTCGGCGACACTAAACTCCCCAAAGGCTGGAAGGACCTCACCAAGAAGCGCTATCGCGACATGGTGTCCTTTCTCGACCCGGTGAGCGTCAGCGCCGGATACGCGACCCTGACCGCCGTCAACGGCGCCCTCGGCGGCGACCCCGACGACTGGGAGCCCGCGACGGACTGGGCCGAGGACCTGCTCGGGAACGGCGCGTCCCTCCTGACCACCTCCGACCCGAGCGCGGTGCTGTCCGGTGACGTGCCGATCCTCATCGACACCGACGCCACCGGGTACCGTCTCGCCGCCGCGTCCGACGACATCACCGTGATCCTGCCGAAGGAGGGGACGATCGCGATGCCGTACATGCTCGGCAAACTCGAGAACGCGCCCCACCCGGACAACGCCGACGCGTTCCTGTCCTTCGCGCTGTCGCGCGACGCTCAGCGCCTGTTCGCGAAGTCGTACTTCCGCCCCGTGACGGACATCGCGATCCCCGCCGAGATCGCGAAGGTGATGGCTCCGGAGGCGGAGTACCTGGAGCGTGTCGCCGTCCCGGACGTGTCCGAGATGGACATGTCCTACATCGACGCGGTCGTCGCCTGGAACAGTCACGTCCTCGGCTGACCGCGACTCCGGACAGCGTCGTCGGCCCGCCCGCGTCGGATCGTCGCGAAGATCACCGTCGCGCTCCGACCCGCCCGGGCCGCCGTCTCGCTATCGTCACGGGAGCGGGCGCGGCGGGCGTCTACAGTGACCATCGTCCCGTCGTCCTCGTGGGCACGGTGCCACCGAACCACCGCCACGTCACGGCGGCCTTGAGAACCGGCCGCCGCCGAGGTCGGATCGGTCGGAGGCTCGGCACGCCGTTCGGTATCGGTCGGCGCGGGCCGAGCCGCTGGAGACGAAGTGGGAGCGACATGATCACCACCGCAGACGTCACGTCCGCCGCCGAACGCGTGGCCGGGCACGTCCGCCGCACCCCCGTCCTTCGCGTCGGCTCCGTCCTATCGGGCGGCACCACCGAACTCACGTTCAAATGCGAGTTCACCCAGCACACCGGCTCGTTCAAGGCGCGCGGTGCCACCAACCGCGTCCTCGCCGCGCTCGCAGGGCCGAACCCACCAAGCCGGGTCGTCGCCGCCTCCGGAGGCAACGCCGGCCTCGCCGTCGCGTACGTCGCCGCCCGGCAGGGACTGCCCGCGACCGTGTACGTTCCCACGACCGCTCCCGCCGTCAAGGTCGCGAAGCTCCGCACCCTCGGTGCGACCGTCCACCAGGTCGGAGCCGAGTACTCGGCGGCGTACGAGGCCGCGCTCGCCGACGCCGATGCCGAGGACGTCCTGTTCTGCCACGCGTACGACCAGGCCGAGATCTGCGCCGGTCAGGGCACTCTCGCTCTCGAACTCCTCGACCAGCTGGACGGCGAACTGGACACCGTCGTCGTCTCCGTCGGCGGTGGCGGGCTCATGGCCGGGATCGTCGCCGCGTCCGGGGGCCGGTTTCGCGTCGTCGCCGTCGAACCCTGCACGATCCCGACCCTGGCGACGGCGCTCGACCACGGCGCACCCGTCGACGTTGACGTCTCCGGGGTCGCCGCCGACTCGCTCGGCGCACGCCGGATCGGCGACATCGCGTTCGCGCTCGCCCGTGCGAGCGCCGTCCGCTCCGTCCTGGTCGAGGACGCGGAGATCGTCGCGGCGCGCCGACACCTGTGGGACGAGTGGCGGATGGTCGTCGAACACGGCACCGCCGCCGCGTGGGCGGCGCTGACCACCGGGCACTATCGGCCCGAGCCTGGCGAGCGCGTCGCCGTCATCCTGTGCGGAGCGAACACGGACCCGTCCGACCTGATGGGGGAGTGACCCCCGTTGATCACCGACACCCTATGGAGGAAACCATGACCAGCGACGACTTCCTGACTCCCCGACCGCCCTCGGCGTCGTGCCTGGTCGTGTCGAACATCATGGGGCCACAGGACACGAACCTGCTGGGGACTGTCCATGGTGGTGTGATTCTGAAGCTCATCGACTCGGTCGCCGGGGTCGTCGCCGCGCGTCACTCCGACGGCCCGGCCGTCACGGCGTCGATGGACGAGATGGCCTTTCTCGTGGCGGTGCGCGTCGGCGACGTCGTGCACGCCGACGCCCGCATCACCTGGGCGGGCAGGTCCTCCATGGAGGTCGCCGTCACCGTGACCGCGGACCGTTGGGACAGCTCGGTTCCACCGACGAAGGTCGCCGCCGCACACCTGGTCATGGTGGCCGTCGACGACAACGGCAAGCCGCGCGCCGTTCCGCCCGTCCAGCCGGAGACCGACGAGGACGAGCGCGCCCATCGTCAAGCGGAGATCCGCCGCAAGCACCGTCTCGCACTCCGGGCGGCCCTCCAGGAATCCCTCTGAGGCGTGCCCCGCGACCGCGAGCGCTGGGGCCGGTCGAGTGGTCCTCCGTCGTACGCGTGTGGGTCCTCGGATCGTGGCCGCCGAAGTCCCGGCACGGGTCCGCCCGTCGCGCGCATATGCCTCTGTGGACGCTTGTTGTCGTCGGATCGATCCCAACGGCCGATCCGGGCCTTCGCCGTCGCCTCGATTGACGACCCGCGCGGCACGGTCCGGCCGGTTCGCGTTCGTGCCGGTTTCTGTCGGTACCCCGATCTAATATGGTGCGCCACTGCGAAGATCGGAGCACTCATGCACGCAAAGGCCGACCCCCTCGTCATCAGCCTCCCCATCGCCGATCGGCCGCGATCGATGGAGTTCTACCGTGACGTGTTCGGGTTCGAGGTCATCGGCGAGCCCGCGGAGGACGGAGTGCCGGAACCGTTGCAGTTCAAGCTCAACGAGGGCACCCTGCTGATGCTGATCCCCAGTGGCGGCTTCGGTTGGGTGCTGGCCGGTCGTGAGGTGGCCGCGCCGGGCGTCAACGAGTGTCTACTCGGTCTGTCGTTCTCCGAGGAGCGCGAGGTGACGGAGTTGGCGGAGCGCATCGAGCGGGCCGGTGGCACGGTGGTCGTCGAACCGCGTCAGCAGCCGTGGGGTTTCACGGCCGTGTGCGCCGACCTCGATGGTCACGCGTGGAACATCGCGGTGACGCCGTCGGCCTGACAAGGTCGACGGTCCGCCCCGTCTGGGACTACCCGCGCTTCCGGGATTTGGCGGCCTTCGCGGCGTTCTTTCCGGCGACGACGAACGTGATCAGGGCCGCCAGGAAGAGCAGGCTGACGATGCGAGCCGTCCACAACCAGCCCTCGTCGACCACGTAGTACTGCTCGGATTCGAAACCGAGCACGACGAGGAGCCGCCCCAGGCCACCACCGCGCCCGGACGGCCCGTCGATGGCGAGGACGGCGGCGACGCTCATTGGCAGAATCGCCAGGATGATGAGCGCGACGAGCGCCACGCCGAGGGAACCGCCGTCGCGGTTGCGGACGTACCTGTGGAGCGCCGTCGTGAGGAGTACCAGCGGAAGCCCGACGAGCAGCAGGACGAGGAGCCCGAGGAGCTCGAACAGGTAGGCGACGAGGAACGTGATGAAGAACGTGCCGATGGCGCCGCCGACGCCTTCGTCCATGAGGATGTAGCTCAGGTCGACGGAGGGATCGCTCGAGAGGAACCAGACCATGCCTCCGACGAGCGGGACCTGCGCGAGCGGCAGCAGACCGCAGATGAGCGGTGCGAGGCTCGATTCCTTGGCCGGCGGGGTGGCCGCGGCTTTGTCGAGCGGTTGCGATCCCCGGTAGGCCAACTCCGCGTCGATGAGCGGCCGCGCCAGGTACAGGGCACCGCCGAGCAGACCGAGGGCCGACCACGAGCCGAGCGCGATGGCTCCGGCGAGGTCGCTCTTGGTGACGGCGAGCGTGTACACGCCCGCGAGCAGGATTACGGTCTGGATGACGGCGCCGGTGATCAGCGTGATGCTGCGCCAGTCGTTGGGGATGCGGGCCACCAGGTCACCGTAGCTGTGGACGCGGGGTCGGGGATTCCGCCCTTCGGTCAGGACGTGTCGGAGGGGTGGCCGGTCTCGCACGCCGAGTGCCGTAGGTGATCGACCCATGTCTCTCCGGGGTGGCGGTAGTGGCAAATGTCAAATACCGCTACCCGGAAGTTGCGGAATAATTAGGTTTGCCTTACCTTCATCGTGTGTCCCCTGGAAAGCAAGGCGCCGTTGAGCTGCGCGCGAGCAACATACGCGCCGGGTATCGCGACTTCATGGCCGTCGACGACGTCTCGGTCGACCTGGCGCCCGGCCGCGTAACAGTCCTCATCGGACCAAACGGCAGCGGCAAGTCGACCCTGCTGCGCGCGATGGCGAAGCTGCACACCCCGCGATCGGGCGAACTCACCCTCGCCGACGGCGTGTCCATCCACGAGCTGGCCCCGCGCGAACTCGCCCGACGCCTCACCCTGCTGTCCCAGTCACGCGTGGCGCCCGGCGGCGTCACCGTCCGAGAGGTCGTCGAATACGGTCGCCACCCGCACCGGTCCCGGTGGGGCGGAAACGACCCGGACGGCCCCGCGATCGTCGACCGCGCCCTCGCGATGACCAACGTCGCGGGCCTTTCCGATCGCGCCGTCGACACGCTCTCCGGCGGCCAGATGCAGCGCGTCTGGCTGGCCAGCTGCCTCGCGCAGGACACGTCGATCCTCATGCTCGACGAACCGACCAACCATCTCGACCTGCGCTACCAGGTCGAACTCCTCGACATCGTCCGAGAACTCGCCGACGATCACAACATCGCCGTCGGAGTCGTCCTGCACGACCTCGACCAGGCCGCCGCGATCGCCGACGATGTCATCCTCCTCGTCGACGGCAGGATCACCGCCGCCGGAGACCCGGTCGACGTCCTCACCGCCGAACTGCTCACCGACGCCTACGGCATTGCCATCGACGTCCACCACGATCCCCACACCGGGCTGCTCCGCACCGGTGCCCGGTCCCGGCGCGCTCGCGTCACCAACCCCCGCTAACAAGGAGAAACTGCTGTGAAGCGCCTATCGGCCCTGACGGCCGTGGTGGTCGCCGCGCTCGCGCTGACCGCGTGCGGCACCACCGAAGACCCCAACGGAGACAAGAACTCCGGCGGCGACCCGATCACGGTCACCGACGCCCGCGGCGAGAAGGTGACCCTCGACGGTCCCGCCAAGAAGGTCGGCGGCACCGAATGGAACGTCATCGAGCACCTCGTCTCGCTCGGCGTCCAACCGACCGCCGTCAGCGACGTTGAGGGCTTCAACACGTGGGACAGCGCCGTGACGCTCGACCCGAAGGCCACCGACATCGGAACGCGCGGCGAGCCGAACCTCGACACCCTCCTCGACCTCGAACTCGACGTACTCTTCGTCACCGACTCCCTCGTCGACGGCGCCATCGAGCAGATCGAGAAGCACACACCCGTCATCGTCGTCCCCGGCGGCGACTCGTCCGACCCCATCGGACAGATGTGGAAGAACATCGACCTCGTCGCGAAGGCCACCGGCACCGAGGACAAGGCCGCCGAGCTCAAGACGGCCTTCGACGAGAAGCTCGCCGCGACGGCCGAAGCCGTCGCCGCCTCCGAGTACGCCGACGCGTCCGTGGCGTTCTCCGACTCGTACAACACGGGCGAGGCGATCGTCGTCCGCGCCTTCACCGGTGGGTCCCTCATCGGCGGAGTGTTCGCCGAACTCGGCTTCGCCAACGCCTGGGACACCATCGACAGCCTCGAAGGCGACACCGCCTACGGCCTCGCGCCCACCGACGTCGAAGGCCTGACCAAACTCCCCGAGGACACGATCTACTGGTACATCGGCGGCGCGGGCGAACCCGACGTCTACACCGAGGACCTCG
The DNA here is from genome assembly GCF_965137155.1 of Stackebrandtia soli. Classification (NCBI taxonomy): domain Bacteria; kingdom Bacillati; phylum Actinomycetota; class Actinomycetes; order Glycomycetales; family Glycomycetaceae; genus Stackebrandtia; species Stackebrandtia soli. The sequence goes on along the minus strand of NZ_CBCRZX010000064.1, from coordinate 175 downwards.
CCGACAACCCGATCTGGACCGGCCTGCCGTTCGTCGAGAACGACGACGTCCACCGCTTCCCCGACAAGATCTGGATGTTCGGCGGCTCCGCCTCCATGACGCAGCTGCTCGACGCCGTCACCGCCGCGATCGCGTGACCCTCACCCGCACCCCGTCCAGCCGGACCGCGCAAGCC
>NZ_CBCRZX010000063.1:13124-20733 GCF_965137155.1 Stackebrandtia soli | reverse complement strand
CGGTTACGGGGATGGGTTCGCCGCCTGTGGTCCAGGTGAGCTCGATGCCGATGCGGATGGCGGCGTGGGTGGGGTGGGTGTTCTTGAGGATGATGGCGTAGGTGACGGTGGTGTCGTCGTTGTCGTTCTCTCCGACGGTGAAGCCGGATTCGGTGACGGCCAGGTGGTCCTGGGCGGAGACGACATCGGGCGCGGTTTCGGTTGTTGCCGTGGGGGAGGACGACGGGTCGGGCGATTCACCGGTGCAGCCACTAGCGGTCAGCATCCCCGCCGCAATCAACGTGACGACGCGGGTCGACCGTCCGATCCGGACCAGGCCGACGCACCTCACGCGGGTTCCCGGACGCGGAAGTCACCGGTGCCCGGATCGACCGACACGTCGTCGTCGTTGTCGGCGTCGGTCAAGTCGGGAGTCTTGTCGTCGGGTTCGTGGGGCAGCAAGGTCCGCTTGACCTTCTTGTCGCCACTCTTGATGTAGCCGTTGACTTCCTCGATCGTGGCGGTCAGATAACCCGCGATGCCCTTCTCGGCCTTCCGCATGTCCTCCCACAGGTCGTCGAGGGCGGATTGCATGCTCTCCAGGATTCCCGCCACCGTGTCACCCTTGATCGTCTTCGGCTTCTCCTCGGCGTTGACGAGGTCGACGACCGCCGGCGCGGTTCCTCCGACACCCCCGATGATCGCGAAGGTGACGCCGAGCGAACCACCACCGGTCGCGGCCGCCCCGATGACACCCGCGACGGCGGCGGCCACCGCGATCGCGAGTTTGCCCTCCTCGGCCGACGTGCCGAACACGCCTCCGGAGGCCTCCAACGCCTTGATCGTCTCCTCGGTGATCTTCTTGGCGAGCTGCCGCGACTGACGGAGCGCCGCCTCGTACGCGTACAGCGCCGATTGCAGCTCGACGAACAGCGCCTGCTGCCGAGTGACGGCGTCCGGGAACGGGGAGAGGAAGTTCTCGTAGAACGCGTCGCGAGTCCGACCGGTCCAGCGCGCCACCGCCGTGTTCACCGAGTCGATGTCACTCAGCTGTCCAGAGTCGATCTGCCTTCGCGCTTCCCCGAGGTGCTCGGCCATGCTGCGGGGGAACGTCGGCCATCGATACTTGAATCGTTCGAAGCGCTCCGGGATCCAGTCGTATGAACCGGGAACGCTCTCGACGTGTTCGCGCGCGCCCACATCGGGGTCGTCGGGGCCCTCGTTCTTGCGTGCGTCTTCTGCGGCGGCGACGAGCGCCTGGACGGCGGTGTCGATTTGGGAGTCGTTGATGTACTCGATGGCGTCGACTTCCTGGACGCACTTGCCGGCGACGCTGATATCGGTGATTCCCACGGATTCCGGTTCCTTCAGATCTGGGGTTGGCCGGGAACGTTGGATTGCAGCTCGGGATGCGGGTCATCGCTCTCCGGAGCGCTCGGGGTGAACGGCGGGGGTCGGTCCTGCGCGTCGCCGTTGTCCTCGAGGTCTGTGATCTTGTTCCGCAGGAGGTCCTTGTTGTCGTCGTCCTGTATCGAGAATCGAACGGCGATGTCCGCGAGCGCGGTGCCCGAGTTGACCATCGCCGCGCTGCTCGCCACGAGGATGTCGTTCTGCACCAGGTTGCGAAGTTCGGTGAACGCGGAGACGAGTTCCGGTGCGGCTCCGTTGAACGCCTGGCCCTGGGACAGGGCGGACTGGTGCGTCTCCTGGGCCGCGTACGCGTACTGGTTTCCCATGTACTGCATGTGAACGGCGCCCGCGCGCCACAGGTCCCAAATGTCATCGATACTGATCTCGACCATGGTGGACTCCCCCTCAGGGCTTGGCGATTCACGACTGTCGTCGTTCGCGTTCGCGGGTGACACTTGGAATGTCCAACCCGAAGCACTCGTCTCGGAGGAACCTGATCTGCCGCCGGTAGTCCTGGATCAACGCACGGCCGGATTCCTGTGCCTCGGTGACGAAGTCCTCTTCGGAGAGCGTGGAAAGGGCTCCGTCCAGTACGCGACAGCGCCACTCGCGCATGCCCGTCGCCTTGAACCGGACGATGTTGCGCGCCGTTCTGCCGACAGTGGACAGTTCGGCGGCCGCGCGAAGGTATCGCGCCTGCGCCTCGTCGTGGGCGTCCTCAGCTCTCAGGATCGAGACGAGGCCGGCGCGTCTCATCACGTCGGAGTGGCCGCGACGGTACCCAATGGACATGAGTGTCAGGAGACGGCCGAGCTGGGATTCCAGGGCGCGCTCGTCGTAGGCGTGGTAGCGGCCCGGGCGAAAGCCGAACTTCGCTTCGCGACCCTTGAGGGTGCATTTGATGTCGCCGTCGGGCGAAGTGGCGGTGATGATGAGTGCCTTGAGGTCGTCGGCAACTTGTCCCATACGTGGCGGGTCCTTGCATCAAGCACGAGGTGACGCCTCGAGTGCTGCAATTAGTGTGACCGTCACCATACGCGATGGTCATCATCGATCGGGAGGCCGTGTCGTCGACTCGGGTCGCGCGAGACGAGAGCCGAAGACGTTCCACTGTCGCCGTTGCGATCCGCCGGGCGGCGAGGCGGTCTCTAATGTGGCTTCCGTTGGTGGCGAACCCCACGCGGGGTTCACCACCACGAGCGGAGGTCGGCTCTACTGCTCCATCAAGGCTGCGAGCGCGTCGAGGCTTGCGCTTGCCGTGGTCGTGAGCTCGGCAGGCGTGTGCGTCGGGTCCGGGAGGGTCACCGTGATCGTCATCTGCAGGTTCGAGTGCCGCACGAAGATCCGCAGCTCCTCGGCGAAGACGAGATCGGAGCGCGACATCACGAGTGCTTCATCCCACTCGCGGTCGCTGTCGATGTCGAGTTCCGTCCAACCGTCGCCACGGGGCAGATCGACGTAGTAGTCGTACATGTCCTCCGCGCCGCCCACATCGTGGTGCGCCTCGACCGCGGTGTGGACGGCGATCCCGTCGAGCTCCGTGTAGTTGCACTGGCCCATGCCCGTCGGTCCGGACGGGTCGTTGCTCTGGTTGGCGCTCACGGCGTCGGATCCGCCCGTGCCGAGCGCGACGTACGTGTCGATGTCGAACACCGCACACGGTTCGACGTACTGGTACAGGCCGTTCTCGCTCGCCGCCGGCGCGGTGGGGTCGACGCCGTCGGGCGACGGCGTGGCTTCGGCGTCGGGATCGTCGACCGGGCTGGTGGACGGCTGCTGATCGGCGATGGTGGCTTCGGCGTCGCCGGTGAACACACCGGCGGCGGCGAGTCCCGCGACGAGGACCGCGACGACCGCGACCGCCGTCAGGCTCGCGATCAACGCGGTTCGGGACTTCGGCCCCGTTGACGGAGGCGGCGGTTCGCCCAGGTGCGGTGCGAAGTGGTTCGCCTGGGGCGGTGGGTATCCCGGTCCCGGTGGGGTGGTTCCGTGCGGTCCAGGGGGTGAGGTCATCGAATATTGCGGTTCACCGGATGGCACGGCTGTCGGGTGATTCCGTTCGAAGTCATGTGGGTTAACGGTCACGTCGGAGTTGCCTCGATGTCATCGTGAATGGCCAAAATGGAAACGGATAGTCTATGTTGAACAGTCCCGTTGTCGGCGAGGATACAAACAGTCCGCAATCGAGTGCGCGACCGTCCACTGAAAGTCCACTGTGATTAAAGTCCTCGGAAACCATCATGGAGTCATCGTGGGCGCCGTGACGTCGCGGAACACCCGCTCGCCCGCCCGACGCGCCCGGGTCACGTCGCGAATGACGATCGAAGTCCCCACGTCACCGCAGCGGATTCGCCACGCGACCTCGGCAGATTCGGTGTCCGACCCGTCTGGTGCTTGTGGCGCCGTCCGCATACGATGAGAACGCAACCCCACAATGCCTGCCCTGGAGGCAATACCCACATGACGATGGTGCATGCACCCGCCGCGCGCGGCACCGCCGTGGTCGCCGAGAAGAAGCAACGGGCCGAAGAACCGGTGTCGTTCGCGTCACGAAACTCGGGCAGACTCGGCGCCTTTTCCTATGGGCATCTCTTCGCCATCGAGGTGATCATCGGCATAGCCGCCGGTGTCTACACCGCGACGGCCGGTAAGCCCATGAACGCGGCCCTGCCGTGGTACATCGGCGGTGGGGTGGCCGCGTTGGTCATCCTCGTCGTCATGTTCGCCCGCAGCGGCGGCATGTGGCTGTACCAGGCCATCCCCATGCGCCGCCGCCTCGCCGGCCGTCGGTCCCGACCGACCGGCATGTCCAAGGAGGCGCTCCACGGCCTCTCTCCCGATCTCGGCATCGTCCAGATCGAGGACCGCGACATCGAGATCGGCATCGGCGCGGACGACGGCGGTTGGTTCGCCGCGATCGAGATGGGCGGAGTCGACGGCATCACCGAAGCCGTCCCCCTGACCCGCCTCTCCCGCCTCTTCACCGAGTCCGGCGTGCCCGTCTCGGCGATCCAGGTCGTCGGACACACCGTGCCGATCGGGCTCGTCGGCCACGACGGAAGCCCCGCCGCGGCGTCGTACCAAGAACTGCTCGGCGGCATCCCCGCCGTGGTCCACCACACGAGCTGGCTCGCGATCCGCATGAACTCCGAGGACGCGCTCGACGCCGCAGCCGACCGTGGCGGCGACATCGAAGGCGTGCACAAGGCGCTCGCCGTGACGATCAGCCGTGTCGGCAAGCTGCTGCGCAACGCCGGCGTGCAGAACCGGGTGCTCGACGCCGAGGGCCTGCGCGACACGCTTCAGGCGTCGCTCGGTCTGACGATGAACGACGTCCCCGCCAACCAGCAGCGCACGGCCGAGTCGTGGCAGCAGTGGCAGGGCGACGGTTTGCAGCACGTCACCTACCGCGTCGCGAAGTGGCCGACGGACGAGACGATCCTGCCGCGCCTCATCGACGTCCTCGCGGCCGTCCCCGCGGTGTTCACGACGGCCTCGATCACGTTGCGCCCCGGCATCGTCGACGGTCGAGACGTCGACGGTCGCCCGACGGGCCGCCGTGTCGAAGTCGAATGCCTGATCCGGATCGCCGGTGACGCCCAGACCTCCGAGACCGGGCAGCAGCGCGTCATCGCCGCCGCCGAAGGCCTCGGCGCCAAGCTCGACCGGCTCAACGGACAGCAGGGGCCGGCCGCGTACGCCTCAGCCCCGACCGGAGGTGGCTCGAAATGACCCAGAACAACGGCGACGACCCGAACAACGTCTATCGCGGCGGAACCTACTCGGGCGGCACCTACCGCTCGGGTGGCGAGGAACCCGACGACGAGGGCAACCGCAGGGGTCGCCACTACGCGCCGGACGACGACGCCGACCCCAACCGTCCGCCGGGCCCGCCCGCGACCGGTCAGTACCGCGCGAGCGCGTCCGTTCCCCCGCCGGAGGAGCAGGCGCCCCCGACTCCTCCCGGCCCGTTCCCTCCGCGTGGGCCGCGACCGCCGCACGCCGCGCGCTACCGGTCCTCGGCCTCCGTGCCGCCGCCGGGCAGCGCTCAGCCGACGTCCGGCGCGGGTCCCCAGCCTCCGCGTGGGCCCGCCCGTCCGACCGATGGTCGGGGCAGCGCCTCCGTTCCGGGAACGACGTACGGCCAGGCACGTCCGCCGCAGCCGCCCGCAGGGACCGGACCGCAGCAGCAGCCGCCGTCACCGCCGTCGACGGGGCAGTACCGCTCCTCGGCGTCCGTGCCGCCGCCCGCGCAGCCTCAGGCTCCGCAGCAGCCGCCGCCGGGTTACCAGGCGCCGCCCCGGACGACCGGCCAGTACCGTTCCGCGGCATCCGTTCCGCCGCCGGGCCAACCGACGTCACCCGCGCCCGGCCAGCCGGTTTCGCCGCCTCCGGCGCGACCCCCGGCCCAACCTCCGACGCCCCCGGCTCCGTCGGCTCCGTCGGCTCCGAGCTCGAACCGTCCCCCGTCGGCGAACGTTCCCGGTGCCTCCACGATGAAGCTCGGTGGTGCGAAGAAGGCGAACCGGCCTCCGGCTCCGCCGTCGTCCGCGCCGCCCGCTCCGTACGGTGATCCGGCGGCGAACCGGCCGCCGAGTCCGCAGTCGGCTCCGCCCTCGCCTTCGCAGACGGGCCAGGTTCCCGCGTCCCGGCCAATGGAACATTCGCCGCCCTCGCGTGCGACGAACCCGGTGTCGACGCCGCCGTCGCGGCCGATGGGTCCTCCGTCGGGACCTCCGCAGCCGCCGTTGTCCTCCGCGCCGCAGCGTCCCGCCGGGCCGCCCCCTCAGCCCGCGGCTCCGCCCGCGCCGCAGCGTCAGACTCCGCCGCCGTCTCGGCCGACGAGCCCGCCGCCGCAGCCTCCACAGCGTCCCGCGTCGCCTCCGCCCGCCGCACCGCAGCAGTCGCCGACGTCACCCGCGCCGATGCCTCCGCAGCGGCCGATGAGCGGTCCTCCCGTCTCGGGTCCCGGCACGATGCCGGTGTCTCGACCGACGACGCCGCCGGTGTCGCCCGTGTCGAGTCCTCCGGTGACGGGTCCGACCTCGCCGGGTCCGGCGCGCCATCCGGTCTCACCGGTCTCCGGTCCGCCGGTTCCCGCGCACCAGCCGGGCCCTCCTCCGCGTTCGACGACGCCGGGCCTGGGGTCGCGTCCGCCGGGGCCGCACGCCGACGAGCCCACCGGAAAGCTGCCGCCCGGCACGCCGCCTCGGCCGCCGATGGACGGTCGTCCCGTCTCGGGTCCGCCCGTGTCCGGTGGTGGGTTCTTCTCGCCGCCGGTCTCCGGTTCCCCGAGCTCGGGTGGCCCGTTCGCGTCCGTGTCGGGATCACCGTTCTCGGGCGGTCCGACCGGCCGCCAGTTCTCGGCCCCCGTGACGTCCGGAACGGTGTACGGCCTTCCATCGGTCGACGACGCCCCGGTCGTCGTCCCGACCCTGGGCCGACCGGTCGATTCGTTGCGCGCCAAGGGTTTCTTCGCGAGTTCGAAGGCCCTCGAACTGATGGCCACCCCCGCGCCGCCGGCCGGGCTCGTGCTCGGTCGCGACGCCGAGCAGAAGCCCGTCGTCGCGCCGCTGTTCCGTCCGGAGCCGGTCAAGGCCGCGATCATCGGTGGGGCTTTCGCCGCGCGGATCATCGTGTTCCGGGCGCTGGCGATCGGGGCTCGCGTCGCCGTCTGCACGAACCGTCCGCAGGTGTGGGAGGGTCTCGGCCCCGGTGCCACCGGGCGTCAGGACCGGCTCGCCGTCCTGCACGGCGACAGGCCGGTCACCGTCGACGCCAATCCGCACTCGCCCGCGCTGTACGTCTACGACGTCGGTGAGCACGGCACGTCGACGACGCCGATCCTCGGGCCCTGGCGTACGCAGCTGACGGTCCTGCCGCGGTTGACGCTGTACGGCTCGCAGGCCGTGGAGGAGGCGCACGTGACGATCCTGCAGCGGCTCAACCCGGACGAGGCCGCCGCGGCCACGGCGACGCTGCGGGTCAGCGCGGCGACGGTCGACCTGTTCCAGATGCTTTACGACGACATGTTCGCGATGCTGCGGGTCGGCGCGAAGGAGCGTTACGTCTGGGCGAACGCGACCTCGATCGAACGGCAGATGTTCGGAGAACCGAACCGCGACTACTAGCGGCGAGTCTCGTTCCCCCGGCGCGAGTCGCCGGGAAAACGAGACCGGCCCTCAGAGTTCCGCAGACGTAAAGGTGGCCCCGCGAGGAG
>NZ_CBCRZX010000063.1:0-13114 GCF_965137155.1 Stackebrandtia soli | reverse complement strand
AGGATCTCCTCGCGGGGCCACACCAACTGATGAGAGCTAAGCCTGCCGTCGGCTCTGTCTTCGAGCGACGTTTGGGGTGTCGCGTTGAACTGAGAGGTAACTTACCGTCCACGGTGGGGGAAATCAGCCGAACGCTCCGTTTAGTCCGATTTTCCTTGCGGAGAGTCACGGTTTGACTATTTCTCGTGATCATCCGCGCCAGTTGTCCAGGTAGGTGGTGGCGACTTCGGTCGCGTGGGCGGCGACTTCGGAGTCGGAGACCTCGTCGACGCTGTAGATCGTGACCCGGACGTGCAGGTACGCGTTCGCGTCGTACAGGTACAGACTGAAGTCGGCCGAGCCGGTGTCGGTCTGCCAGGTCCGAGCGACCGTGAAGGCGTCGGTTCCCGGGCCGTCGACCTCGGCGTAGACGCGGGTGTCGGTGGCGGCCTCCTCGGCCTCCTCGGCGGCGTCACGGAATTCGTTCTTCGCGCCGGCGTCGCGGGAGAACACGGTCGATGACACTTCCACGTCGACACCGGTTCCCGCCTCGGCGCTGAGCGAGATCGCGCACTTCTGCTCGGTCTTCGAGCCGATCTCGCGGCTCTCCTCGAGCGGCGGAAGCTCGTTCGAACCGGCCGACAGATCCTCCAACGGGGTCGTGTCGAGCGCGTCGCACGGGGCGTCGAGGACCTCGTACGCCAAGCCGCTCTCATCGGCGGGGTCCTCGCCCGACGTCAGCCACCACACGCCGCCTCCGAGCAGCGCGACGACGGCGACGACGGCGACGACGCCACCGACCTTCGCCAGCGGCGAGGCCTTCTTCGCGCGCTTGCGGGCGCGGACCTTGGTGTTGTTGTCGTGCAGGCGATCCAGGTTGAACCGGTCGTCCTCGGGGTTCATCGACCGTGCTTCGGGCGGGACGAAGCCGAGCTTGCCGATCATCTGGGTGTTCTCGTCGTCCTCCCAGTTCCCACCGCGACGCGCCGGGCCGGACGGCTGCTGCGGTCGCTGCGCCGGGGCGTCGTGCGTGGGCTGAGCCTGACGGGGCGGCTGCGGGCGGCCGGGGGCGCCGTAGGGCGCTCCTCCGGGGCGGGGATTCGGCACGGACGGGGGCTGTTGCTGGCCGGGTGCCGAGGGCCGGCCGTACGTGGAAGGTTCGCCGTGACGGCGGTATGGGTCGTCACCGTACGGTCGCCGGTCGTTCACTGGAGTACCTCACTGCGCTGAGCGTTGCCAATGGCCGATTGTCGCGGCCCCGTTGTGTGGGCCAGCGTGCCGTGCCGGGTTCCCGATCGTGGCACGTATGTATCTATGTCATCATCCCGGCCGTCCGCCGTGGTGCTGGACGCGGATCGATCGGAATGTCGATACCGCAGCGTATCTGGCCCAGCGGTGCCGGTGACTATCCGGTCGGCCGGATCTGCGGCCTACGCGGCCGCCATCTCCAGCGCCTGCCGTGCGGTGGCGGTCAGGGCCTCGATCGTGGCCGCCTGGTCGGCGTTGTCCGTCTCGACGATCGAGAATCGGACCGTGACGACGACGGTGCCGTCCTTGACGACGAGCACGGCGCCGCAGGAGGTCTCGTCGACGAGGGCGTCCTCGCCGATCGAGCTTGATTCCCAGGCGTCGTCGAGGTGTTCGCGAACCTTGGTAATCGTCGCGTCCATCCACGTGGCCCTGGTCGAGTCGAAGGTCGTCCCGGCCTGTCGTTCGTCGTCCAGCCATTCCATGTGGAGGACGAGTGATCCGTGGTCACCGACTGCGGCGCAGTTCGTGGTCTTGGTCGACTCGGCCGCGTCCGGGTCCAATGTGCCTATGCCGGGATCCATTGCGGTATAAGCGGACACGTCGATCGGCTCGCAGAGCTCCGTGCCGATCCACGCGTACTCGCCCGACTCGGCGGTCCTGGTGTCGTCGACAATGGACGCGTAGGGTTGGGTTCCTATGAGCGCGACTCCGGCGACGACGAGGAGAACGACGATCCCGGCGATGACACCGCCCACGAGAACGTGGTGGTCGCGTTTGCGAGGTGGAGTCGGGGCGATTCCGGCCCGATGGTGAACGCCCGGATGTCCGTCCGGTGAAGGTGGGCGGGTGGCCCGGGTGCGGCCGGGATACGGGCCGCTGAGGAGCCGCGGGCGGCCGTGTCGTCTCGACCGAGTGGTGGACGCCCTCGTACGGGGACGCCTCCGCGGCTTCCGGTGTCGGTGGATCAGATTGAAGCGGAGAGTGCCGCACGCCGTCGCCGTGCGGTTGAGACGGGCTCGTCATCGCTCGGCTCCTGCTTCGGCGATGCGGCGGAGGACCGGACGCGGTGTCACACCACGTCCGGTCCCTCGAATCACGCCGCTGACTTCGCGAGCGCCTGCGCGGCCATCTCCTGGACGGCGGCGACGGCGTCGGCCTGCTGGATCGGCTTGTCTCCCGCGATGACCCAGAACCGCACCATGACGGTCGCGTTCCCGTCGCGAACCACGATGATCGTGTCGCAGCTCTTGTCGTCCCAGGGTTCGGTCTCGCCCTGCTTGCCCTCTTCCCACGCACCGGTGACGTCGTTGACGGTGTCCGGCCCGGACATGTAGATGTCCACGCTGCTGCCGTACGACTCGGACGCGGCCTCGGGGGAGTCGAACCAGTACGTGTCGACGGTGAAGCTGCCGGCGGACGGCGACGCCGCGCACCGCGTGTTGCCCCCGCCGGATTCGTAGGTCTGCGTGTCGATGTCGCCCAACTCGATCATGTCGTTGAACGCGCCGTAGTCGAGCTTGTCGCACAGGTCGGCCTGGTAGGCGTACGTGCCGCCCGGCTGGCCTGGCGGAGGCTCGTTCGTCGGGGACGGGTCGCCACCGGGGTCGGTCGTCGTGCTCGACGTCGGGTTCGGGTCGGCGGTGTCCGGGGGCGGGTCGGCGTCGAAGGCTCCCGTCGCGAACAGCGTGCCGAACACGACCAGCGCGATCACGACGACGCCCACGATCCCGCCGACGATCCAGCCGGTCGAGTTGTTCTGGGGCGGCGGTTGCTGTTGCGGGTAGCCCATGCCCTGCGGCGGCATGCCCGGGTGACCCTGCGGCATGTACCCCGTCTGGGGCGCGCTGTAAGGACCGGACGGCATTGCCTGGTTCGGCGGCGCGCTGTAGGGACCGGACGGCATTCCCGAGGTCGGCGCGTAAGGGTCCGATCCAGGCGGCGGCGGGTAGCCGCCCCCCGGCATTCCCGTCGTCGGCGCGTAAGGATCGGCCGCCGGCATCGGGTTGTACGGATCCGGCTGCGGGTAGCCACCCGGCATCGGGTTGTACGGATCCGGCTGGGGAGCCTGGGTCGGATCGTCGGGCCAGCCTCCAGAGCCCGGAGGCCCAGGTGGGGGCGGATACGTCATGGTCGTTTCTTCCTATGTGTCGTTCGATGAACGTCGTCGCTCTGCGGTGACGGAGCCACCGGTCTGGGCGACGTGTCCTGCGGGATCGCGGTACGTCGATCAGCTCGCCAGCAGCTGCATTATCTCCTCAACCGTGCCAAGGACGATGTCCTGGGTGCTGTCGGCGTAGGGGGTGCCCGTCGAGGAGAACTCGACGCGCATGGACAGGTTCCCGTCGAGGATGAACACCGCCACATCCGATTGGCCGTACTGGGAGTCCTCGACGACGACGATCTCACCTTCCGCCCACGGGCCCTCAAGCGGTTCAGGGTCCCCGTCGACGAGCGAGAAGTTCTTCTGGCTCGGGTGCTGTTCGGTCGCGGCGGCTTGGTCGGCGTACGTGTTCGCCGAGATCGACAGATACCCGTAGGCGCCGCTGCCACCCGACGAGGTCATGGAGTACCCGCAGTTCATCAGCGAGGTGTCGCCGAACTCGGACGTCAGGTCGAGCGGGTCGCTGGTGGTCATGCCGTCGAGGTACGGGTCGAGGTTGAGGTCGGAACACAGACTCTCGACGTACTTGTAGACGCCGCCGCTCGGAGGGGTGTCGCCCGTCGGGTCGGTCTCGTCCTCCGGCGCGCCTTCGCTCGGCGACGACGACTCGTTCGCGTTCGGCGGAGGCTTCTCGGAGTCGAACGCGCCGGTCGCGACGAGCGTGACGACGATGGCGACCACGAGGAGGACCACCCCGGCGACTCCGCCGAGGATCCAGCCGGTGTTGTTCTTCTGCGGCGGCGTCGGGCCCATCGGCGGGCCGTAGCCGCCGTACTGGTCGTACCCGTACCCCGGCGGGGGCATCCCGGGCGGCATCGCGCCTTGCCCGGGGATCGCCGTCACCGGCATCGAGGGATCGTAGCCGCCCACCGCGTAAGGATCCGGGGATTGATACGGATCAATCTGAGTCGGTTGGGGTGAGGGAACCGGACTCGCCTGACCCGGCGTGTAACCCGGAGGCGACGGCGGCCCCGGAGGAGGCTGCGCCGTCGGGTCCTGACCGGGGGGACCGAACGGACCGGGGGGTGGGAACGTCATAGGGGAATTGTCTCCTCAATTGTCAACCCGTCGGCTCACCGCCGAGACACCGCGAGAACCAACACGCCTGCACACGCGAACCGGTGCAGTGGGCCCTCCATCCACGACCGGATACCGGTTCACCGTCTCCTCGATCATGCCGCGACCAGCGACTAACGGGAAGCCGCGGTTCATTCCGATCGCATAACGTCGACAGCCGCCGCCGCGAACGTGATCAACGCATCGCGTGCCTGTTCAGGAGGTATGACGGTCCCAGTGATGACCATCGACACCGACAGCAACGCGTTGCTGTCACGAATGTGAACGTGGTACTGCTGCTGCTCGCTCTCCTCGATGACGGTCACCAGCCCCGACTCATCACCCATCTCCAGACCGCTCAAGGTCCGACCGTTCGAGCGCTCGTAGTCGACGACACCCTCATAGGCGTCCACGGCGTCCTTCACCGTCTCCTGCACACGAGCGTCCGTCCGCAACGTCACCGCCACGTAGTCGGTCGTGTCCTCACCCGCGACCAGGGTGATCTCGCACGTCCCACGAGGAATCCCCGCGGACTCCGACATCGCCGGCTCCCGCGCGGTCTCCGCCAACTCCCACTCGTCGAACGAACCGACGTCGAGCTCATCGCACAACGACTCGACCGCCGACGCGCGCACGATCCCCGGGTCGTCGACGTTCGAATCGGTGAACCACACGATCACGGCGCCGATCACCGCCAAGACCACGGCGATCCCCGCCAGCAGCGATCCCGCTCGGAACAACTGCGGCCCGTGCGACGGCCCACGCCGACGCCCCCGGTACACGCCAGTACGGCGACCGGGCGTGGCCTCGTCGTTCGAGGGCTCTATACCCTGGACTGTTATGAGCGTGACCTCCGTATACCCGCAGCTCGAACTGCTGCTCCCCAAGGTGGCTAAGCCTATCCAGTACGTCGGCGGTGAGCTAGGGGCAGTCACCAAAGACTGGGACGAGGTCGCCGTCCGTTGGGCACTCATGTACCCCGACGCGTACGAGGTCGGCGTCCCCAACCAGGGAATCCAGATTCTCTACGAGGTCCTCAACGAACGAACCGACGCGCTCGCCGAACGCACCTACGCCGTCTGGCCGGACCTGGAAGCGCTCATGCGCGAACACGAGGTTCCCCAGTTCACGGTCGACGCGCACCGGCCCGTCGGCGCCTTCGACGCCTTCGGCGTGTCCTTCGCCACGGAAATGGGCTACACGAACCTCCTGACCGCGCTAGACCTCGCGGGAATCCCCCTGGTCGCCCGCGAACGCGACGAATCACACCCCATCGTCGTCGCCGGCGGCCACGCCGCGTTCAACCCGGAACCGATCGCCGAGTTCATCGACGCCGCCGTCCTCGGCGACGGCGAGGAAGCCGTCGGCGAGATCACCGACATCATCCGCGACTGGAAGGCCGAAGGCCGCCCCGGCGGACGCGAAGAACTCCTGCTTCGCCTGGCGCGCACCGAAAGCGTCTACGTGCCCGGCTTCTACGACGTCGACTACCTCGACGACGGCCGCATCCGCCGCGTCGCCCCGAACCACCCCGACGTCCCGTTCCGAGTCCACAAGCGAACCACAATGGACCTGGACGCCTGGCCCTACCCCAAGAAACCCCTCGTCCCCCTCGCCGAAAGCGTGCACGAACGCTACGCCGTCGAGATCTTCCGCGGCTGCACCCGCGGCTGCCGCTTCTGCCAAGCCGGGATGATCACCCGACCCGTCCGCGAGCGCTCCATCACCGCCATCGGCGAAATGGTCCAACGCGGCATCGAGGAATCGGGCTTCGACGAAGTCGGCCTCCTCTCCCTGTCGTCCGCGGACCACTCCGAGATCGCCGACGTCTGCTCCGGCCTCGCCGACCGCTACGAAGGCGAGAACGTCTCCCTGTCACTCCCGTCGACCCGCGTCGACGCGTTCAACGTCGACCTCGCCAACGAGCTGTCCCGCAACGGCCGCCGCTCCGGTCTCACCTTCGCCCCCGAAGGCGGCAGCGAACGCATCCGCCGCGTCATCAACAAGATGGTCAGCGAAGAAGACCTCATCCGCACCGTCGTCACCGCCTACAGCAACGGCTGGCGCCAGGTCAAGCTGTACTTCATGTGCGGCCTCCCCACCGAGACCGACGAAGACGTCATCGGCATCGCCGCCATGGCACACGAGGTCATCCGCGCCGGACGCGCCGCAAGCGGCAACCGCGACATCCGCTGCACCGTCTCCATCGGAGGGTTCGTGCCCAAACCGCACACCCCGTTCCAATGGGCCGCGCAAGCCGACCCGGAGACGATCGACCGCCGACTCAAGCTCCTCAAACAAGCCATCAACGCCGACCGATCCCTCGGCCGCGCGATCGGCTTCCGCTACCACGACGGACGCCCCTCCCAGATCGAAGGCCTTCTCTCCCGAGGAGACCGCCGCGTCGCCTCCGTCATCCGCGCCGTCTGGGAAGCCGGCGGCCGCTTCGACGGCTGGAGCGAACACTTCTCCTACGACCGCTGGGCCGGATGCGCCGAAGAGGCGCTCGCCCAGTACGGCCTCTCGCTCGCCTGGTACACCACCCGCGATCGCGACGAGCGCGAAGTCCTGCCGTGGGACCACCTCGACTCCGGCCTCGACAAGGACTGGCTGTGGGCCGACTGGCAGGACGCCACCTCCGAACTCGAGCAGGACGACTGCCGGTGGACCCCCTGCTTCGACTGCGGCGTCTGCCCCGCGATGGACACCCAGATCCAAATCGGACCAACCGGAAAGAAACTGCTGCCACTGATGGTCAGTTCCGCACCGACCGGAGAGACGACCCGATGAGCCCGCGCAAAGTACCCGAACAGCAAGAACCCGTGGTCGCGCGCGTCCGCCTCAGGTACGCCAAGCGCGGACCGCTCCGGTTCAGCTCCCACCGCGACTTCGCCCGCGCCTTCGAGCGCGCGCTCCGCCGAGCCGCGATCCCCATCGCGTTCTCGTCGGGATTCCACCCCCACCCACGCGTGTCCTACATGTCCGCCGCCCCGACCGGCGTCGCCAGCGAAGCCGAGTACCTCGAGGTCGCGTTGCGTCGCCCGGCCGCCGCCGAGGACGTCGGGACCGCGCTCGACGACGCCCTCCCGCCCGGCCTCGACATCGTCGAAGCAGTCATGGCCGAATCGAGTGGTTTCGCCGAGCGGTTCCACGCGTCGCTGTGGCGTATCGAACTACCCGACGTCGCGCACGACACGCTGAGCGCCGCCGTCACCGCGTTCATGAACTCCGAGGAAGTCATCGTGACGCGCTTGACCAAGAAGGGAAACCGGGCTTTCGACGCCCGTGCCGCCGTCGTCAACGCCGTGGTAAGGCCGGTTGCCGGGGACTTCTCTGCTTCGTGTGCCATACTCGATGTTGTCGTTTCGCAGGTAACACCTGCGGTACGGCCCGATGACGTCTTGTCCGGGTTGTCGCTGGTAGCGGACTTGGAGCTGCCGGTGCCACCCCGAGTCACCCGGCTAGCACAGGGGCCGCTGACGGAGTCCGGTGACATCACCGACCCGTTTGACGCGGACCGGGTGCGCCCGCTAGTCAGTGCTGACGAGTGATTCCTCGGTCGTTACGGCGCGCCACGGTCACCCGACCACCGGTGCGTCGAGGCCGGAGTAGCAGATGTCGCCGGGATCAACACCGTCCACCGGACGGGCCTGAACCAAGGGGTGTTTCGGATCAGGCTGTTGAAGGCTTCGGTGATGCCAACACTGGTATCACCTTGTGACAGTCGCGCCCGTGTGGCTGCGCAGCAGGGGTTTACATGCCCGCCGCGCGCCCGGGACGACGGAAAGTGAAGTGGTATTCCACATGCACGATGATGATGCGAATCGTCAACGGGTTCAACCCGCTCCCATCCTGTTCGTAGCGCCCCCGACGGCGCCCGAGCCCCCCGCACGCGGAGAGAAGGCCGCGAAGGCCGAGGACGAGAGCCGACCCAAGGCCGGCACGACCCGCAAACGCACGCGTTCCCGCGCCGGAGACGACACCGACACCAAACCCACCGAGTCCGTCGAGACCGAGGCCAAGGACACCCCCAAGGAGCCGACGACGATCCGTCGTCGCACTCGCCGCAGGGGTGGAGCGGACACGTCCGAGGACACGACTCCCGACAACGTCGAGCCCCAGGACGGCCCCACGGCCGAAACCGATGACGACGATGACGACGACGAGAACGGCAAGGGCCGTCGCGGACGTCGGGGTCGTCGTGGTCGCGGCCGAGGCAAGGGTTCCGCCGCGGACGTCGGTACGGAGGAATCCGACACCGACGCCGACACGGCCGAGGAACCGACCGACGGCGACACGATCGGGGCCGACCAGGTCACCCGCCGTCGTCGTCGCCACCGCAAGCGCGCGGGATCGGCCGACGCAGAGATCGAGACCCCCGAGGCGACCGAGGTCGTCGTCAAGGTCCGGCGCGCGCGCGAATCCAGCGGTGACGACGTCCAAGGGCTCTCCGGATCGACCCGTTTGGAAGCCAAACGGCAGCGTCGTCGCGAGGGCCGTGGCCAGCGTCGCGCACGCCCGCAGGTCCTCACCGAGTCCGAGTTCCTCGCCCGGCGTGAATCCGTCGAGCGCACCATGGTCATCCGCGGCGCCGGCGAACGCACCCAGATCGCGGTCCTCGAGGACGGCCTCCTCGTCGAACACTTCGTCAGCCGTGGCGGCGGCCAGGGCCTCGTCGGCAACGTGTACCTCGGGAAGGTGCAGAACATCCTCCCGAGCATGGAGGCCGCGTTCATCGACATCGGTCGGGGACGCAACGCCGTGCTGTACGCGGGCGAGGTCAACTGGGACCGTACCGGCCTGTCCGGTCGGACCCGCACCATCGAACAGGCGATGCGCGCCGGCGACTCGGTTCTCGTTCAGGTGACGAAGGACCCGGTCGGTCACAAGGGCGCCCGCCTCACCAGCCACATCGCGCTGTCAGGTCGACACCTCGTGTACGTCCCGCACGGCAACGCCTCCGGCATCTCCCGGAAGCTGCCCGACTCGGAGCGCAAGCGGCTTCGCAGCACCCTGAAGAAGCTCGTTCCGGAAGGCGCCGGAGTCATCGTGCGCACGGCGGCCGAAGGCGCCGACGCCGCCGACCTCGAACGCGACATCACCCGCCTGCAAGGCGAGTGGGAGCAGATCGAGGCGAAGACCGAGAAGGGCAGCGCCCCGACGCTGCTCCACGCCGAACCGGATCTCATCATCCGGGTCATCCGGGACGTCTTCAACGAGGACTTCAGCAGTCTCGTCATTGACGACTCGGGCGTTTATGACGAGGTCAAGGAATACCTCGACAGCGTCTCGCCGGACCTGGTGTCCCGCCTCAAGCGTCATGTCGGCCCGGCCGACGTGTTCGCGGAGCAGCGGGTCGAGGAGCAGCTGTTGAAGGCACTGGACCGGAAGGTCTACCTGCCGTCCGGCGGCAGCCTCGTCATCGACCGCACCGAGGCGATGACGGTCATCGACGTCAACACGGGCAAGTTCACCGGCGCCGGCGGCAACCTCGAGGAAACGGTCACCCGTAACAACCTCGAGGCGGCCGAGGAGATCGTGCGGCAACTTCGTCTGCGAGACGTCGGCGGCATCATCGTCATCGACTTCATCGACATGGTCCTCGAGAACAACCGCGACCTCGTGTTGCGGCGGCTCACCGAGTGCCTCGGTAGGGACCGTACGAAGCACCAGGTCACGGAGATCACGTCGCTCGGGCTCGTCCAGATGACCCGGAAACGGGTCGGTCAGGGCCTGCTCGAGGCGTTCAGCGAGACGTGCGAGCACTGCAAGGGCCGAGGTGTCACCATCCACCTCGATCAACCCGACAAGGTCGCGGCGAAGAACGAGAAGCCGAGCAAGGCGGAGACGAAGGCGAAGGCCAAATCCGAGTCGAAGAGCACCCGCAAACGCGACACCAAGGCGAAGAGCCGTGTTGACGCGGATGCGGTCACCTCTGCCGCGGAGCCGACGCGTAAAATAGCGGAGGCCAGTACGTCCGGCAACGCCGCGGCGTAACTTCAGTGGCCGTCGTCGCAGAGCGGTCAACCCGCCTTGGTCTCACCATGGGCGATGACGTAGTTTGGACGACGGCCTGTTTATGGCAATGATTCATGTCCCGCTTCAGGCGGGAGTTACCGAGGAGACTAGCGTCAATATGTACGCGATCGTCAAAACCGGCGGCAAGCAGTACAAGGCCGCCGAAGGGGACGTCCTCGAGGTGGAGAAGCTCGCGGGCGAGCCAGGCGACGCAGTTACGCTGCCTGCGGTTCTCCTCGTCGAAGACGGCAAGATCACCACCGGCGCCGCTGCGCTGGCCGGCGTCACCGTCACGGGTGAGCTCGTCGACCACACCAAGGGTCCCAAGATCAAGATCCACAAGTTCAAGAACAAGACCGGCTACCACAAGCGGCAGGGACACCGTCAGCCGCTGACCCGTGTCAAGGTCACCGGCATCACGAGCGGGAAGTAGGAGGCCTCGACATGGCACACAAAAAAGGTGCGTCCAGTTCGCGTAACGGACGCGACTCCAACGCCCAACGCCTCGGGGTCAAGCGCTACGGTGGCCAGCTCGTGAACGCTGGCGAGATCATCGTCCGCCAGCGCGGTACGAAGTTCCACCCCGGAGACCAGGTTGGCCGCGGCAAGGACGACACGTTGTTCGCCCTCGCTGGTGGCGCGGTCAAGTTCGGCACCAAGCGTGGCCGCAAGACCGTCAACATCGTCCCCGTAGACGCGTAGCCGCCTAGCGACATTCGGGCGCAGCGCTGCCGTTTCCGGCGCGCTGCGCCTTCGCATTTTTCGCGGGCAGGTCGAGGAGTTTCATTCCTTGGGCCTGCCCGTTTTCTGTGTTAAGGAGTACAGGTGAGTTCTTTCGTCGATCGGGTCGTTCTGCACATTCAAGCCGGGAACGGCGGCCACGGGTGTACGTCGATCCACCGCGAAAAGTTCAAACCGTTCGGTGGCCCTGACGGCGGCAACGGTGGGCATGGTGGCGACGTCATCCTCGAAGTGGACCCGCGCGTGCACACGCTGCTCGACTTCCACTTCCGTCCCAATGCCAAGGCGGGCAACGGCAAGGGCGGCCAGGGCTCGCACCGCAGCGGTGCCACCGGTGAGACGCTCACCTTGCGGGTTCCGAACGGCACCGTCGTGGAGACCCAGGACGGGGAACGCATCACGGACCTGACGGGTGTCGGCACGTCCTACGTCGTCGCGCGCGGCGGCCGTGGCGGGCGGGGTAACGCCGCTCTCGCCAACGCCAGCCGGAAGGCGCCCGGTTTCGCCGAACTCGGCGAGCCCGGCGAGGAACTCGACGTCGTGCTCGAGCTCAAGAGCGTCGCCGATGTCGGTCTGGTGGGCTTCCCATCGGCGGGGAAGTCCTCGCTCATCGCCGCCCTGTCGGCGGCCCGGCCGAAGATCGCCGACTACCCGTTCACGACGTTGGTGCCGAACCTCGGGGTGGTCGCCGCCGGCGAGGTCACTTACACGATCGCTGACGTTCCCGGTCTGATTCCCGGTGCGGCCCAAGGCAAGGGTCTCGGTCTGGAGTTCCTTCGCCACATCGAGCGGTGTGCCGTGCTCGCCCACGTCGTCGACTGCGCGACGTTGGATCCCGGCCGCGACCCGGCCTCCGACATCGAGGCGATCGAGGCGGAGCTCTCCGAGTACGGCGGGCTCGGCGACAGGCCGCGCGTCATCGTCCTCAACAAGGTGGATGTTCCCGAGGCCGCGGAACTGGCGGAGCTCGTCCGGGGCGATCTCGAGCACTACGGCTGGCCGATCTTCACGGTCAGCGCCGTCGCCCGCAAGGGGTTGAACCAGTTGTCCTACGCCCTCGCGAAGGCCGTCACCGACCACCGGGACAGCCAGCCGCCGATCGAGGCGACTCGGATCGTGCTTCGTCCGAGGGCCGTCGACGACTCCGGTTTCGAGATCGACGTCGATGAGGACGGCAGTTTCACGGTCATCGGGGCGAAGCCCGAGCGATGGGTGCGACAGACGAACTTCGACAACAATGAGGCGATCGGATATCTCGCCGACCGGCTCGCCCGCCTCGGCGTCGAGAAGGCGTTGGCGAAGGCCGGCGCCACTCCCGGTTGTCTCGTTCGCATTGGCGCGAGGGAATTCGACTGGCAGCCGACCGATCCCGCCGCGGTCGCTGCGTCGGCGATGTCCGGGCCTCGCGGCAGTGACGCGCGACTTGACGACAACAGTCGTACGAATGCGGCCGATCGTCTCGCGGCTCGGAAGGCACGGCGGCACCGTGACGACGAGGACGGGATTGGGCCGTCGGAACCGACGGAATCCGAGTGAAATGGCGCCTCACCAGGGGAAACTCTGTTGTGGCGCCGAACACACCCCCCTCGGTGAAACGCCGAAAATGGGACCGCGTAACTTTGTTCTTGCCCGCGGGGAACCGGACAGGGCGGGAACGAAAAGCCTCAGCCGAAAGGCCGAGGGGGTTCGATTCGCGCTCTGGTAGGCTTGCGGGAATCCCGGAACAAATCAGTCGGGATTGAGTGCGCTCAAAGAGGGTCCAAGACCCCCAAGAAACGCCCTCAAAACGAACTGATAAGTTAAACCGGTTGCTTCATCGGATGGCCTTTGTTTGTGGGGGTTGTTTGGTGTGGGTGTGTTGTTTGAGAACTTAACAGGGTGTTTTTGTGATGGTCAGTGTGTGGGCCT
>NZ_CBCRZX010000062.1:0-22133 GCF_965137155.1 Stackebrandtia soli | reverse complement strand
AACCCGGAACAACTCCCCCAACTGAAAACCAACAGTCCACACCGGATTCAACGCCGACAACGCATCCTGAAAAACCATCGCAATATGATTCGCGCGGATCTTGCGTCGCTCATTGAAGGACAGTGGGAGCAGGTCGACGCCCCGGAACTTCACGGCGCCCCCCGCGACTTTCGCGGGCGGCATTTCGAGGATGCCCATGATGGCCTGCGCCGTCACGCTCTTACCCGAACCCGACTCACCCACGATCGCCCGCGTCTGTCCCTCGGACAGCTCGAAGCTCACGCCGTTGACGGCGTTGGCGACGCCGTCACGGGTGTGGAACTCCACCTGGAGATCGTCGACCTCCAACAGGGGGGCCTTCGGGTCGTAGCCAGGCAGTCGGGTCACATAGGACTTGTCAGACTGGGCGGTATCCGCTTTCGCCATCATGAATTGCCTCCTGCCTAACGCAGTTTCGGGTCGAGGGCGTCGCGGACCGCGTCGCCGAGCAGAACGAACGACAACACCGTCAGCACCAGGAACACGCTGGGGATGATCAGCAGCATCTGATAGCCGGCGGAGAACCAGCCGGCCGCGTCGTCGATCATGATTCCCCAGGTGATCGACGGCTTCCGGACACCGAGTCCCAGGAAGGACAGCGTCGCCTCCACCGAGATCATGCTGGCGATCGACAGCGGGATCAGGGACATGACGGGGGCGATCGCGTTCGGCATGATGTGCCGGAACATGATGCGGTAGTTCGACGCTCCGAGCGACCGGGCCGCCTGGACGTAGTCGAGCCCGCGGGCCTCGATCACGCTGGCCCGGATCAGGCGCATCGTCGACGTCCAGCCGAAGATGATCAGCGTGATGACGGCGGGGAGGATCGCCTGCAACTGCGCACCGAGGAACGGGACCTTCACGTCGCGGAACATCGTCAGCAACAGGATCGCGCCCAACAGGAACGGGATCGAGTTGAAGACGTCGACGGTGCGGGAGAACACCGCGTCGATCCAGCCGCCGTAGTAGCCGGCGATGATGCCGAACAGGCCGCCGATGACGAGCGTTCCCGCCACGACCAGCAGGGACAGCTTGATCGACGGACCGGCGCCGTGGATCGTCTGCGCGAAGTAGTCACAGCCCTCGGCGGAGAACCCGAACGGGTGTCCCTCCGTCGGCCCCTGCTTGGACAGGGCGATGTTGCAGCTCTTCGGGTTGACGCTGGTGAACAGCTCCGGGAAGAAGCCCATCACCATCACGATCAGGATCACCAGGCCGGAGATGATGACGGACGGCCGCTTGCGCAGGTCGCGCCACGCGTCGCCCCACAGGCTGGCGGCTCGCTCCGGCTTGTAGTCGGGCGCCTGATGCGAGTCGATGGTCTCTTCGACGCGTTCGTTGAGGTCACTCATAACGAATCCTTGGGTCGAGCACGGCGTACAGCAGGTCAATCAGCAAGGTCACCACCATGAACGTGATCGACAGGATCGCCACGACCGCGATGACCACCGGCAGGTCGTTCTCTCGGGTCGCCCGGAACACCAGGCCACCCATGCCGGGAATGCTGTAGATGCCCTCGGTGATGACGGCACCGCCGAGCGCGTCGGCGAGGGTGAAACCGATGAGCGTGACGACCGGGATCAACGAGTTCCGGAGAGTGTGGACGATCGTGACGCGGGACGAGGTGAGGCCCTTCGCCTTCGCCGTCCGCACGAAGTCGGCGCGCAGGTTCTCCAACATGCTCGTTCGCGACAGCCGCGTGATGCTCGCGATGCCGAACGCCCCGAGCAGAATTCCCGGCACCAACAACGACAGGAACGGATTCTCGAAGTCGTACGAGGGTTGGAACATGATGGCCAGGACGGATTCTCGGCCGAAGGTCTCGCGGGCCCAGTTTCCGACCTCGACACCGATGATCTGCTGCGTCAGGATCAGCAACAGGAAGGTCGGGACGCCGACGGCGCCGACGGTCGCGATACGGACCAGGTAGTCGGTGAACCGGCCGCGGCGCAGGGCCGCCATGACACCGGCGGTGACACCGACGAGCACCCAGATGACTGTGCTGATCGCGAACAGGGTGAGAGTCGGCGGAATCGCCTGTTGGATCGAGTCGACAACAGGCTGGTTCTGGAAGTTCGTACCGAAGTCGAGGGTGAACCAGTCACTCATGCGTTGCTTGAACATGCCCAGGCACGGATCGCCCAGCTGGTCCAGGCAGGGATCGTCGAGGCCGAACTTCTTGGCGACGGCTGCGAGCTGCTGCTCGGTAACGGGCTTGTCTCCGAAAAACGTGCGCGTCGGGTTCCCGTTGATTTGAATCGCCAGTGACAGCAGGTAATGCAGCAGGAAGAGCACCAACCCGAAGGTCAACACCGCCTGCAGCAGCCGCCGTATCACGTAACGCCCCACGAAAGCTGTCCTTCCCTGGTGGAGGCTTCCCATGTCCCCGGCGAGAACGGCGCGGGGGACGAGATTGTGTGTGGATGGGCGACGCGGGTGCGAACGAACGGACCCGGGCGTCACCGGTTGGCTGCGGTGAGTGGACTTCGGTCGAAAGAGCGGAAAGAACTCACGTCAGCTGGAAGTGNGGCCGCCCCGAGTTCGGGGCGACCGGACCACGGTGTGCTACTGCAACTTCAGCTTGATGATGTCGATGCCGCCCAGGATCGGGTTGCGCTCGAACGAAGCCGGGTCGATGTTGTCGCCCAGGACGGTGGCGGTGCGGGTGACCCACAGCGGCGCCATCGGCAGATCGGCGGCCAGAGCGATCTCGGCCTCCTGGTACTTGGTGATCGCGTCTTCCAGCGTCTCGGCGCGGTCGCCCTCGGCCAGCAGAGCCTCGAACTCCTCACCGAGGTAGCCGAAGTCGTTGTTCGGACCATCGGCGTACAGCGGCGCGGTGTAGTTCTGGTTCAGCGGGTAGTCCGGGATCCAACCGGTCAGGAACGGACCGGTGAGCTCCTGGCTCTGCTTCTTCTCGAGGAAGTCGGGCCATTCCAGCGTCTTCAGCTCGTACTGGATGCCCAGGTTCTCGCTGAGCTGGTCGCCGATGACCTTCAGGTAGTCGCTACCCGGGCCGGAGTTGACCCACAGCTCGACGGTCGAGGAGGTGTCGAAGTCGGTCTCCTCGAGCAGTGCCTTGGCACCGTCCGGGTCGAAGGCGCAGGCCTCGCCGCAGGTGTTCTCCAAGTAGCCGGGGATGACGCTCGGCGTGTAGGAGTTACCAACGGTGTAGCGGCCCTGGAACAGACCGTCGATGACGGCCTGACGGTCGATCGCCATCGAGAACGCCTTGCGGACGTCCGCGTCGGCGAAGACGTCGTCGTAGACGGGGAAGCCGAGGCCCCACGCCGACGGGGCGTCCTCTTCGCGCATCGCGTCGCCGTACTTGGCCTTGGCGGCCTCGTAGTCGGTGGCGGTCGGCGCGCCGATGTCCAACTTGCCGGCCTCGAAGTCGGGCCAGCCGGTGGCGTCACCGGTGTAGATCTTGTAGCTGATCTTCTCGATCGAGGGCTGCTCGCCCTTGAAGTCGTCCCACTTGACGACGGTGATGCCCTGGTTGTGGTCCCACTTGCCGTCCATCTTGAACGGACCGTTGCCGATGGGCTCCTCGTTGCACGCGTCGATGTCCTCGAGGCACGCGTCGGCCAGCGGCATGAACGCGGAGTATCCGAGCGTCACCGGGAAGGCGATCCACGGGTCGGTCAGCGTGACTTCCAGGGTCGACTCGTCGACGGCCTTGACACCGGAGAGCGTGTCGGCTTCGGGATCTTCGCCGTCCGCGCCGAGCTGCATCTCGTTGTAGCCCGCGATCTGCGAGAAGAAGTACGCGCCGACGTTGGCGTTGGTGCCGTCGACGGCGTAGTTCCAGGACTTGACGAAGGTCTCGGCGGTGATGGGCTCACCGTTGTGGAAGGTGAAACCCTCCTTGAGCTTGATCGTCCAGGTCTTCGAGTCTTCCGACGTCGGCTCACCGTCGGCGATGATCGGCTTCAAGGTGCCGTCGTTGTTATAGCTGTAGAGCCCGGCGTACACGCGCTCGGCGATCTCGCCGCCCTCGGACTCGCCGATGTTCGGCGGGATCAGGCTCTTCGGCTCGCCAAGCTGCATGCGGAGTTCGCCATTGCTCGACCCACCGTCGCCGCCATCTCCGCCGCCACACGCCGCAAGACCGGCACCGGCCAGGGCGAGAGCGGAGATGGTGGTAATGACGCGCTTAGTACGCATCCTCACGTCTCCTCGGTTAGTAGTTCTTCGGGCTTCACCGAAGTCCGTCGGGCTACGACAGCCAGGCCGGGCATTGGTGATGCGCGGACCCCTTCACACAAGTCCGCGTTCGGGAAAAGTTAGCCCACGAATTCGCCACTCCGGCACCAAAAACCACACCGTACGATAACGATTCAGCTACGAAGTGCCTGCCAGCACATGACATTGATGTCAAGCAATACCCAATAGACGCCCGCACTCAATGTCACCGTTCGTCACCCCAACCCCCCTCTTCACCTCAGGTTGACGACCAACCTCCCCGATATCCACCGAGTAAAACAGATAATTCGGGCATGGCGCGCCAACACGCGCCACATCGCGCACGCGACCCTCGTCAAATTTGACAGCTTGATTGGACATTTGGTCAGAAGAGTTCGGCCGAGAATGTGATATAGGGACGGCTTTTCGATGGCCGACCACACGCGACGCCGAAGGACCCGCCCCGATCCCACGCATGACCACTGAGGACGAACAGGTGACGTGATCGACGTCATACGGACATCGATCCAGGTCAACGCCCAAATGAGATGAGCGCCACCCAGTACCCGGCGGGGCGTGCGATTTGCGTCACGTTGTGGGGGATATCCTGCGGGCTTGCAGTAACCAGCGAGCCACGCCCCGACGCGTGACCGACGGCTGCCCGTCTCGCCGTTCCCGGTCGACGCGAGTCAGGTCGCGTATTCGACGAGCGCGGCTCACCCGAATACGCGCGAGGGAGCGCACACCATGACAAGCACGACCGCGCCACCGTCGAATCGCCGCGCGGCGATCTCGGAGCGCACGTTGCGAACGGATCGATGGTGGCTGACGCCGCTGTTGACGTTCATCGGTCTCGCATCGTTTTTGATCTACGGCTTCGTTCGAATCTTCTACAACGGCGACTACTGGGTCGAGAGCTTCCACTATCTGGCGCCGTTCTACTCGCCGTGTCTCGCCGAGAGCTGCGTCCCCGGGTCGAGCCACTTCCTGGGTCAACCGTTCCCGCAGCTTCCGAGCTGGATGAGCCCGGCGATGATCATCCTGGTCCTGCCCGGTGGATTCCGGGCGACCTGCTACTACTACCGCAAGTCCTACTACCGGTCGTTCTGGTTGTCCCCGCCCGCGTGCGCGGTTCCCGACGGGCACAAGAAGTACACGGGCGAGACCCGCTTCCCGCTGATCTTCCAGAACGTCCACCGCTACTTCTTCTACGCGGCGGTCCTCGTCGGCGGCGTCCTCACCTATGACGCGTTCCTGGCCTTCCACGGGCGCGACGGCGGCTTCGGAATCGGACTCGGCACGGTCATCCTGTGGGTCAACGTCGTGCTGATCTGGGCCTACACCCTGGGATGTCACTCCTGCCGCAACATCGTCGGCGGGCGCCTGACCCACTTCTCCAAGCACCCCATCCGGTACTGGATGTGGACGCAAGTGTCCAAATTGAATAAACGGCACCAGTTGTACGCGTGGCTCTCGATGTTCTCGGTGATGATCGCCGACGCCTACATATGGCTGCTGGCCGCCGGCGTGTTCAGCGACATCCGAATCTTCAACTAAGGGAGCCGAAATGTCTGACATCCAACGTCTCTCCTTCGACGTCATCGTGATCGGGGCCGGCGGCGCCGGGCTGCGCGCCGCGATCGAGTCGCGCATGGCGGGCAAGAAGACCGCCATCATCTCGAAGTCCCTGTTCGGCAAGGCGCACACCGTCATGGCCGAGGGCGGCGCCGCCGCCGCGATGGGCAACGCCAACTCCAAGGACAACTGGCAGGTCCACTTCCGCGACACCATGCGCGGTGGAAAGTTCCTCAACCACTTCCGCATGGCCGAGCTGCACGCCAAGGAGGCCCCCGAGCGCATCTGGGAGCTCGAGACCTACGGCGCGCTGTTCGATCGGACCCCGGACGGGAAGATCAGCCAGCGCAACTTCGGCGGTCACGAGTATCCGCGGTTGGCGCATGTCGGCGACCGGACCGGGCTCGAACTCATCCGCACCCTGCAGCAGAAGATCGTGTCCCTCCAGCAGGAGGACAAGCGGGACGGTGGTGGTTACGAGTCGAAGCTCGCGATCTTCGCCGAAACGACGATCACGGAGCTGTTGCTCGACGAGGGCCGGATCGCCGGGGCGTTCGGCTACCACCGCCAGTCGGGCGAGTTCGTGTTGTTCGAGGCGCCGGCCGTCATCCTCGCCACGGGCGGGATCGGCAAGTCGTTCAAGGTCACGTCGAACTCCTGGGAGTACACAGGGGATGGTCACGCCTTGGCGCTGCGGGCCGGCGCGACGCTCGTCAACATGGAGTTCGTCCAGTTCCACCCCACGGGAATGGTGTGGCCGCCGTCGGTGAAGGGCATCCTCGTCACCGAGTCGGTCCGTGGTGACGGCGGCGTCCTGCGCAACAGCGAGGGCAAGCGCTTCATGTTCGAGTACATCCCCGAGGTGTTCAAGGCCCAGTACGCGACCACCGAGGAGGAGGCCGACCGCTGGTACACCGACCCCGAGAACAACCGACGCCCACCCGAACTGCTCCCCCGTGACGAGGTCGCCCGCGCCATCAACTCCGAGGTCAAGGCCGGACGGGGGACGCCGCACGGCGGTGTCTTCCTCGACGTGTCGACGCGGATGAAGCCCGAGCAGATCATCAAGCGCCTGCCGAGCATGCACCACCAGTTCAAGGAGCTCGCCGACGTCGACATCACGGCCGAACCGATGGAGGTCGGGCCGACGTGCCACTACGTCATGGGCGGTGTCGAGGTCGACCCCGACACCGAGCAGTCGAAGGTCCCCGGGCTGTACGCGGCCGGTGAGGTCGCGGGCGGAATGCACGGTTCGAACCGGCTCGGCGGCAACTCGCTGTCGGACCTCCTCGTGTTCGGCAAGCGCGCCGGTGAGCACGCCGCGCGTTACGTCGGCGGGCTCGCCGAACGGCCTCGCGTCGACGAGGACGAGCTCGCGTCCGTCAAGAACGCGGCGTCGGAGCTCCTGCTCGACGCGCTCCCGGAGGGCGCGGAGAACCCGTACACGCTTCAGCACGAACTCCAGCAGGTCATGAACGACCTCGTCGGGATCATCCGCCGCGCGGGCGAGCTCGAGGAGGCGATCGACAAGCTGGAGGAGTTCAAGAAGCGCGCGAAGAACGTCCGCGCGACGGGCGGCCGCAAGTACAACCCGGGTTGGCATCTCGCGCTCGACATCCGCAACATGTTGACCGTGTCCGAGTGCGTCGCGAAGGCCGCGCTCGAACGCACCGAGTCGCGCGGCGGGCACACCCGAGAGGACAACCCCGCCATGGACCCGAACTGGCGGAAGGTCAATCTGATCTGCTCGTCGAACGGTCCGAACATCACCCTGAAGCGGCAACCGGTGCCGACGATGACGGATGAGCTGCTGGCGCTGTTCGAGCGCGCCGAGCTCTCCAAATACCTGACCGCAGAAGAACTCGAAGCATACGACGCCGCCACCGCGGCTTTGTCCGAAAAGGACGGTGACTGACGATGGGCACGACCCGCCACTTCCGCGTGTGGCGCGGCGACGACGAGGGCGGCAGCCTGAACGACTTCGACGTCGAGGTCAACGAAGGTGAAGTGGTGCTCGACATCATTCACCGACTTCAGGCGACCCAGGCGCCGGACCTCGCCGTCCGCTGGAACTGCAAGGCCGGCAAGTGCGGCTCGTGTTCGGCCGAGATCAACGGCCGACCGCGCCTGCTGTGCATGACCCGGATGAGCACCTTCACCGAGACCGAGACGATCACCGTCACCCCGGTGCGCGCCTTCCCGGTCATCCGCGACCTCGTCACCGACGTGTCGTACAACTACGAGAAGGCGCGCGAGATGCCGGCGTTCGCCCCGCCCGCCGACCTGGCGCCCGGTGAGTACCGGATGCAACAGGTCGACGTGGAGCGCTCGCAGGAGTTCCGCAAGTGCATCGAGTGCTTCCTGTGCCAGAACACGTGCCACGTCGTTCGCGACCACGAGGAGAACAAGGAGAACTTCTCCGGGCCGCGTATGTTCATCCGCGCCGCCGAGCTGGACATGCACCCGCTCGACGCCCGTGACGACCGCAAGGAACACGCCCACTCCGACCAGGGCCTCGGCTACTGCAACATCACGAAGTGCTGCACCGAGGTCTGCCCGGAGCACATCAAGATCACCGACAACGCGATCATTCCGATGAAGGAGCGCGTCGTCGACCGCAAGTACGACCCCGTCACCTGGTTGGGCCGCAAGATCTTCCGCCGCGACCAGATCAATCAATAGCGTCGTCGACGAGTCGGCGGACACGGTAGGCCGTCGACGTCCCGCGATATGAAGAGGAGAGCGTCCGAGACCTGGTCTCGGACGCTCTCCTCGTGGCTGGGGCCACCACCCCGACCTTCACGAACTACGCCCAACCCGACTCGATCATGCGTCCGTCCGGGTCATGGACCTCGGAGGACTGCCCGAAAGCTCAGCAGGTGCCCTGGCGGGACTGCCGCATATCAGCGGGAATCAATGTCATCACCGGAGGCCAACAACAGGTCCCTTTCCGACCCGGCGTCGCGTTCGGTTTCCGAACACCGTGCACAGAGGATCGCGACGCGTCGGCGCCGGTGGGCGTCGTCAGCGATCGAGACTCTTCGCGGAAACACAGCGCCGTCGATATCGCTTGCGGCCCTTGCATATCACGCACGTCGATGGCATCCGCTCACCATCACATCGACGAACGATGATTACCTAACGTAACCGTCATGCCGTCATCGCTCCACGAGGTACTCGTGGCCTTGTTCCGGTCTCGCCCCGCCTTCGCCGCCGACGTCCTCGCCTGCGACGACATCCCCGTCGAACCGTTCACGGAAGCTCGACTTCGTTCGGAGTGTTTCTCGGTCCTGCAACCGACCGAACGGCGCGCCGACGCCACGATCGAACTGCTCAACGACCACAACGAACCCGGCCTGGCCGTGATCGTCGAGGTTCAGCTCCGTCCCGACCCGAAGAAACGCACGACCTGGCCGACGTACGTGTGTCGCCTGTACGAGGACGTCGGCTGCCCGATCGCACTGCTCGTCCTGTGCGCGGACGACACGACCGCACGCTGGGCGGCCACCCCGATCCCGCTCGGACCGCCCGGTTCCCAGATCACACCGATCCCGATCGGTCCGCGCCACATCCCACGGCTAACGTCGGCGACCGACCCCGCGGCCAGCCCGGAAATGGCGACCCTGTCGGCGATCACCCACGGCAGCCGGCCCGGCGGATACGACGTCATCGACACGATGGACATCGTGTTCTCACGCACCGATCCGACGTTGGCCCGCGATTACACTGAATTCGTCCTCGGGCTGCTCAAGACGCACGCCCGCACGTACCTGGAGAAACTCATGGCGACGATGACTCACGAATACCACAGCGAGTTCACCGAGAAGTTCGTCCGCAAGGGGCTCGCGAAAGGAAAAGCGGAAGGGGAAGCCACGGGGCTCGCGAAAGGGAAGGCGGAGTCCGTTCTCCAGATCATCGACGCCCGCGACATCCCCACCGACGCTCGACACCGCCACCAGATCCTCAGCTGCACCGACCCCGACCGACTCTCGACGTGGCTACGCCGAGCCCTCGACGCCACCACGATCGATGAGATTCTCACCGACTGATCCCGACGTGGCCGACCGACCGTTGGCTCCCAGCGTGCGCCAAAGGAACCCATGACGACCACGACCGGCGAATACCACAGCGAGTTCACCGAGAAGTTCGTCCGCAAGGGGCTCGCCAAGGGGCTCGCGAAAGGAAAAGCGGAAGGGAAGGCGGAGTCCGTTCTCCAGATCATCGACGCCCGCAACATCCCCACCGACGCTCGACACCGCCACCAGATCCTCAGCTGCACCGACCCCGACCGACTATCGACGTGGCTACGCCGAGCCCTCGACGCCACCACGATCGACGAGGTCCTCGCCGACTGATCCGGCGCGAAGGTGAGGGTCGTCGCCCGGCTACCATCGACGGGTGAAACTGACCATCGGTATCGTCGGGCTGCCCAATGTCGGGAAGTCGACGCTGTTCAACGCGCTCACCCGTTCCGAGATTCTCGCCGCTAACTATCCTTTTGCGACGATCGAGCCGAACACGGGTGTGGTGGGTGTACCCGACGCACGGCTGGAGAAGCTAGCCGAGATCTTCGGCTCGCAGAAGATCCTCCCGGCGACGGTCACCTTCGTCGACATCGCCGGTCTCGTCAAGGGCGCGAGCGAGGGCCTCGGCAAGGGGAACCAGTTCCTCGCGAACATCCGCGAGGCGAACGCGATCTGCCAGGTGGTGCGCGTCTTCGAAGACGGCAACGTCACCCACGTCGACGGTCGAGTCTCCCCCGCCGACGACATCGAGACGATCAACACCGAGCTGATCCTCGCCGACATCCAGACGATCGACCGGGCACTGCCGCGCCTTGAGAAAGAGGCGCGGATGAACAAGGACCGGCGGCCGATCATCGAGGCCGTCAAGGTCGCCCGCGAGATCCTGGACAACGGTCAGACGATCTTCGCGTCGGGCATCGACACCGAGCCGCTGTACGAACTGCACCTGTTGACGTCGAAGCCGTTCCTGTACGTCTTCAACGTCGACGAGTCCCAGGTCGCGGACGAGGACCTCGCCGCGAAGCTGAAGGCGCTCGTCGCCCCGGCCGACGCGGTCCTACTCGACGCGAAGTTCGAGTCGGAGCTGATCGACCTCGACGACGCGGAGTCCCTCGAACTGCTCCAGTCGACGGGCCAAGAGGAGCCGGGCCTGGATCGACTGGCCAGCATAGGTTTCCACACGCTCGGTCTGCAGACGTATCTGACGGCGGGCCCGAAGGAGTCCCGCGCCTGGACGATCCGTCAGGGCGCGAGCGCGCCGGAGGCGGCGGGCGAGATCCACTCCGACATCCAGCGCGGCTTCATCAAGGCCGAGATCGTCTCCTTCGACGAACTGGTCGAGGCGGGTTCGATGGCGGCCGCGAAGGCCGCAGGCAAGGTCCGCATCGAAGGCAAGGAGTACGTGATGCAGGACGGCGACGTGGTCGACTTCCGACACAACACGTAGCCGAACCCGGACCTTGCCCCAAGGAATGCCCGCGTGGATCAGCGCCACCTTCTGGGCGTGGGCCAAGGAACCGCCCACGGAACGACGTCAATGGTGGAAATGGCCATAGCCGCGGAGACGTGGTGAAGTTCCGGTTCGACGTCTGGCGTTATTGACGCAACGCGTTGTACATCCCGTTGCATGCTCCTGACACACCGGTTGGTCACCTGGTCGTGCTCTCCGGTCTGCCGGTTGTCGGGACGAAGCGTCGGTTCTCAACGCCTACGATGTCGGCCATGACCGACGACGACCTCGTGCTCGAGTTCTCGCCCCCACTGATCGCGCTCCTGCTGGCTGCCGAGCGCTCGAAGGGCGTTCCCCTCACCGAGGAAGAGGTCCTCGGCGTGCGTGATGACGCGACCTGTATCCGGTTGCCGCGATCGCTGGCAGCGGCGATGGCGGAACAGCGGGGCTACGCCGACCTCGACCCGGAGCGGTGCTGGGAGCAGTGGCAGGCCGTGCGAACTCGGCTCAGCGACTGACTCAGCCCTCACTCCGCACGCGAGCGAGGGCAGCGCGGGGTCGCTCGAATCGCCCTGGTCAGGTCTCAGTCGGGGTGATCGTCTGGCGTTGCCGCGCGATCCACGTGTGATTGACGATCGCGGCGGTGACCGCTTCGCGGTACTTCTTGCCGTCCTGGCCGCGGAACAGATCCCTCTGGTGATAGGGAGATTCCTCCTTGTAGGGGGCGCTGTTGTGGATGCGCTTGGCGAGTTGCGACAGATAATCGTGGCCGCCGGTGCGATATCCCTCCATTTCGGACTCATCGAGGCGGATCAGGGCGGAATCATCGATCATCGCGCTGTAGCTGTACCTGGCGTCGAGGTAGAGGACGCCCTGCTGCTCGACGAGGAACCATGCCCCGGGCTCGTGGTCGACGTAGCGCATCGCGTCGCGGTCCTCGGCGATCCTGGTCGCGTCGCCCCACTGCTCGACGGGCGGGATCGCTTCGAGCGGTCGTCGCCTCGCGGCGTCCAAGACGTAAAACCCGAATGTCGGTGAGGAGTCTCGGAACAGGGTGAAGCAGATGATCCGCCTGCACGTGGTGCACGTGAGCTGGCTCTCCACCCGTTCCATGAGCCCGGAGGCGTGAATCGGCCGCAGGTCGGCGAGCTTGACCCAATGGGCGTCCTCGGTGAGCAGACCGGCTCCGAGTGCCTCCGTGAGAGCGCTGACGGTGCCGTCCACATCGATGCCATCGTCCGAGTTGCTCGGGCGGACGAGGAGATCGCCGCAGCTCGGGCAGTCGTCGTCCTCGGGGCGGCAGGCCAGACCGGGCTCCTGGACGGTGATGGTGAGAAGATTTCCCGGATCGTTCCAACCGCGGTTGTCCCTGAAACCGAGCCGCGCGTATCCGCCGTCGAGCGTGAAATACGGCCTTCCGAACCCCTCGAAGTGACGTGGGGCTTCGATGGCCTCCTTGAGGTCGTCAAGGGTGGCGTCGTTGTCGGCGCCCGTGATCCACTCCGACAGGTCGAGCCCGCGCGGAGCGGCCGACGTCGGCGCGAGGTGCAGAAGCACCGCCGCGACCGTGCCGTCGTGCAGGATGATCTCCCCACCGGAGGCGAACAGCAGCCGCCGGGACCGACGGGCGGGCTCGCCGACAAGTCGTTCCCTGACCACGACCGGATCACCTCCGAACGCGTCGGCCAACCGACGTACGGCCGGATCCTCTTCGGACAGGCCGAGCGCGTCGAGGATTCCCGGAAGCCGGGTGTTCGTTCGCCATCGTTCCACCCGACCATTATCCGCCCGGCGAGCTGATCCGACGCTCGTCCAGGTGGGGTGAGATGCGCGACCAATCGGGCGAACCAGGGTGCCCGGTCAATCCTCAGGCTGTCGGGCATCCTCGCGATGGCGCCGGAAGCGTTCCTGGAGAAGGCTCCCAGGTGGAAGGTCGAGCGGCCAAGTGGCGCGCCTTCGCCGACGCGGTCACGTCGGTCCGCTCAAGCGGCGCGGCCCGCGTCTCCTCGTCGCGGATGAGCCCTCCGCTCGTTCATCGGTGCGAGTCGGACGGCTTTTGTGTGACATGCCGTCCGCGAGACGATTCATGACCCGGCAAGGCCATGACCTGTATCGACTGGAGCGCCGAGTTGCCGGCCCTCCGCCGTCAGGACGATACCGCGCATGCGACCTTGAAGAGAGAATCCGTAGCCCGACCGATTAAGGATGGCGATGAGACCACTGACCTTCAGCGACGACAACGACGTCGAGCGGGAGTGGATTCGCGCGGATCCTCGTATCGACGCCGAGCTCGGGCGCTGGTCATGATCGCCCCGTCGACACGGCCACCCGTCGAGGGGCTCGGCATCACGCGGAACGAGCTCGCGGTCGAGGCAGGGTCCCCGTGAACGAGATCGAGATCGAGATCAATGTCGAGATCGATCTCGACATCGAGCAGCGGATTTCGAACGGCCTGTCGATCATGCACGCGCTTGAACGTGTTCTAGGCAAACGGGCCACCGATAAGACTCCGGAGTGGACAGATCTCGGTTCCCCCGTGATCGACCGGGGCAAGTACGCGATCTTCCCGCTCGCGGTGGCTTCCGCGCGCAAAGGCGGCGATTCCGGAGGAGCCGAGCGCCTGCCGGCTATCAGTCACGGCCTGCGGCGCAGGTGCGTCCACCTCTACGGGGGTGACGATTTCCATTCGGAACTGAAGCTCGACGCCGCGGACGGATACGGTCGGAAGCTCGCTGACGCCGGGGCCATCGGGACCGAACCGCCGTGGCAATGCCTGTGGTGCATCCAGCGCTTTGCCGTGGTGCTCGTGCACTCGGTCGATCGGCCACACGCGCTGGAGACGCTGGCTCTCCACATTGTCCCGATAGACTGGGTCTGGTATCGCCCGCGCAACGCGGGAACGAAACGCGAGGCGTCACGATGTCGACGGATCGTCAAAGAGCGAAATGCCGCCGATGTGGTCTGGTCGTGGCCGCTCTCGTTTCCGGACGAATGAGATGTCACGAACGCGGCTTCCGGCCTTCAATGAAGCGGGCGGCAGACCGACGCCGCGCAAGCGTCGGCACCCGCCTCCCAGCCGAAAAGCCCCGAAGGACGGTCGACTTCCGGCGCAACACGTGGCAGAACCCGAGGACGACGACTCGAACCGCGGTAACGCGGTCGGGCCGCCTCGCGCGTCAGCCCCGCCCAACGGCGGCCCCGCGACGCATCGGCATCACCGCCTCCCGCATTGTCGCTTGTGAACGGACGGGTCGTCTCATTCGCTTTAGGACAGCGTATCGGATGAGACAAACACTGCGGAATATGTTGGTGTGGACCGGTTCCCCGAGGGCTTCCTCGCTTGCCGAATCACGTTAGGCTTTGACCAGCATTCTGGAGGAACGCCTTGCGCAGAACGACGACCGTCACCACCACCGTCCTCGCGCTGATGGGTTCGGCACTCACCGGTTGCTCCGCCTCGGGCGAGCCGAGGGTCGAGCCCGAGTCGGGTCCAACCGAGGCACCCGCCCCGGACGTGTTCCGTGAGTCCGTGGACACCGGCAGCGGTGACGACCCGGGGGTGGCAAGCATGCACGGCTTCCTCAGCGACCATGACGGGCGGACCGTCCAGCTCGACGTCCTCCTCGTTCGAGTGCGCGGTGCCGACGATCTCAGCGAAAGGGACGACGATCGGATCGCCGTCACATTCCCCCCGACGGTCCGGGACGAGGGCGACTACGAGCTGATCGTCGACGCGGCCGTCCTGCCACTGGACGGTGCGCACACGTGGCTTCCCCTGCGCGGAGAGTTCACCGTGGAGGAAGACGAGACCGAGGACGGCATGGCGCGCTTCGACCTCACGACCGTCGCGCCGCTGGCGAAGACCCCCACTCTCGACGAGGAACGCTGCGCGTCCGCCGAGACCGAGGAACGACTCATCACCGACGCCGAGCTGCTTGTGGACAATCCCGACGTCTACGAGTCACTGCGCGAGGACTGGGCCGAGGCGCCACGAGTGTGGTGGGCGTTGAAGGCCACCGCCGAGGTCCTGGCCGTCATGGACGACGGAACCGTCGGCGACGGCCTGGCGACCGCCTGCGCCGACTACGCGTCCTAATTGGAGCCCCCAGGAGACGCGGCGGCGAACAAGCCGTCACAACTTGGCGGTTCGCTTGCGTTGACGTTGACGCGGGATGATCGGGGCGGCGGCGGCCGTCGATCGCAACAGCGCCCGCCAGCGGTCGGGGTGACTGTGCCAGAACTCATGCGGGGCTTCGGGAACGACATCGAGGGTGGCGCCCGGAATCAGGGCCGCCAGTTGCTCTATCGGCCATGATGGACGAATGTCGCGCTCGGCGAGGACGAACCGCACCGGAGTGTCCATTGTCGCGAGCTCGCGCAGCAGCGTCGGTCCCTTGATGAGTTCGCGCCAGTCCTCGAGCATGACCCTGTGCACCAGCGGATCGAAGGCGACGATCGGCGCCTCGACGTCCTTGGCCGCGTCGTAGGCCGCCTTCCAGTCCCGATCGTTCTGGATCCCGGTTCCGCACGCCGCGATCACGCCGGTCACGGCTTCGGGATGCCGCAACGCGTAGATGACCGCCAGGTCGGCTCCGAAGGAGTGACCGACGACCGTCCAGCGATCGATGCCGAGCCACCGTCGCAGATCCTCCAGGTCCTCGATGGACGGGTCGATGCCGAAGAGGCGTCCATCGCTGCCGCCGACTCCGCGCGGATCGGGACTGATGACGCGGACGGGCGCGCCCTCGGCAAGGTCGGCGAGGTAGTTGACGCAGCCGGGGCCGCCCGAAAGCTGGAGTACCGTCGTCGCGGCCGTGGCGTCGCCACCTATATGGACGGACAGGACGTTGCCGTCCCGCGCCTCGACGGGGTGCCTTCCGGGGGCGGCGTTCCAGCCGAGTTCGCGATCATCGTCCCGTACGTCGATGTACCGGAATCCCAGGCGCTGGTAGAGAGCCTCGGCGCGGGGGTTGTCCGACTCGACACCGAGGGTCATGGGGATGCCGGCCGACGCCGCCTCCCGCTTGAGCTCGTTGATGATCGCCGTTCCGACGCCGTTCGATTGAAACTCCGGCAGGAGCTGAAGCCCGGCCAGATCGAGCCGACCCCGACCCCGCTCGACCCGAAGCCGACCCGCGCGAAGGCCGTCGACCTCGATGACGCTGATGCTGTTCCCATGGCCTCCGTTGAGGATCAGCTGGCTCGTCCAGTGGGAGAAGCCCCGACGGAACGCCGCCTCGTCAATGTCGGGGTCCCAACGCCCCTGGTCGCGCGTCGCGATGACGACGACATCGGTCAGGAAGTCGACGTCGTCTGCGGTGGCGGGTCTGATGCGCATCCGTCTAACCCACCACATCGGGCAGTAAATCGCAAGGCAGTTCCCGTTGGGGCTCAATGATTCTCGCCGCCGACCTCCCGAACCCGCGAATTACTCCGGAGTATCGACAGTCCGTGATGCCTCAATGACGGACACCTCGACGGGGCGCGACCCGTCATGGCGACACGGTCCACCTCTTGACCTGGACATATGTGGACAGTGCCCCAACCGCCTGATTTCTTGGTATGCGCCCACATCGGTCGATGCCGGACATCGAGGACAACTGGATCACCGGGTCGCATCACCCCTCACTCCAGGGCCGCTACGTCACCTGGTTGCAGATAGCCCCGTCACGTATGCGACCAGCGGTACATGACCTGCGCCACGCACGCGGACATACTCCAAGGATGGGCTTGGAAGCGCTCGGGCTGAGCCCGATGGAGGCGACGGTTTACCGGGTGGTCGCCGAGCATCGGACCTTGCCCATCGCCGACGCGTCCGCCTTGACCGGCCTGCCATCGACCACAATCGACAACGCTGTCGAGGCGCTACTCCGGATCGGTCTGCTGGTCACGGATCCGGCGAAGCCCGGGCTGCTGATCGCCTCCCCACCCGATTTGACGGGACGAACGCTCCTGCTCGAACGCAGCCGAGAACTGCACCAGGCTCGGCTGGAACTCAACGCCCTCGCCGCCCGGTTCCGTGACGTGCCAAGCGAAGACGACCCGCTGGTCGAGACCCTGCCGGGCCTGTCGGTGAGCAGCCGGCTGTCCGAAGTACAGAGTCAGGCGGAGCGGGAAGTCCTCATCATCGACGCGCCACCGTACCTGACGGTGGACGACAGCAACCCCATGCAGATCGAGCAGATGGCGACAGGCGTCGTCTATCGGACGATCTACGACCGGCTGGCCCTGGAGGCGCCCGGCGGCCTCCAACGTGTCGCGAAGTTCACCGCCGCCGGCGAACAGGCCCGGTTGCTCGACCACACTCCCGGAAAGATGTTGATCGTGGACCGGTCGTACGCGATCATCCCGCAGCAACGGCACATCATCCCGAGTCGGTGCGGAGCGTTCCTCATCCACCAGTCGCCGCTGCTCGACGTGATTCTGTCACTGTTCGACATCTTGTGGCTGTACGCCCTTCCGATCGACGACACCCCGGGTGGCACGGGAACAGACCACTCTGAATTGTCCGCCGAGGACAGTCAGCTTCTGTTGCTGCTCCTGTCCGGGTTCACCGACGAGTCGATCTGCCGACAGCTCGGCATCGCCAAACGTACGGTCGGCCGACGCGTGCGAATGTTGATGGACAGGGCCGGCGCGGAAACCCGCATGCAGCTCGGATTCCAAGCCGCGCAACTCGGCTGGATACGGGCCCCGTGGCGCGCGAGCGGACTGCGTCAGGCCGACATCTTGACAGCCTCCCGGAACATAGATGCAGGTCAATCCACTGGATGACCTCTTCATGCCAAAGGCAACTGGTTGCCACCGTCAACTATTGAAGATCTTTCACACTTCCTGAAGCATCGGGCTGCACATATCGCCCCTCAGGAGGAAATTCGTGAGATCCCCTGTTTCACGCGCGTGGCGGAGACGCGCCGGCGTCGGCTGTCTCGCCGCCGCCATGGTGGTGGCGTTGTCGCCCACACCCGCCACCGCCGAACCGATCGAGTCGCTGGACCCGGTGACCGATTCGGCCCCCGACGTCGAATGGCCGGACGCGTTGCCCGGCAACGCCTCGGTCACGTTGATCACCGGCGACAAGGTCAACGTCCGCACCAACCCCGACGGCAGGACCTCCGTCGGCGTGTCACCTTCTCCGACCGGTTCGTCGCTCTTCCGGACCGAGACCACCATGGATGGGGAGCTGTACGTCTACCCCGACGGGGTCGAGGTCGGCATCGCCGACGGTCTGCTCGATCGTGAACTCTTCAACGTCACCCGGCTCGTCGACTACGGCTACGATGACGCCTCGACGGACGCCCTTCCAGTCATCGTCGAGTACACCGACGCCCCCTCGACCTCGACTCTGGCGAGGCGGACGGACGGTCTGCCCGCGACCGGCGACGTCCTTGCCTTGAACTCCCTCGGTTCCGCGGCCACCACCGTGGACAAGGCGAAGGCGGACGACTTCTACGCCGACGTCGAGGACAACCGCGTCGAACGCGTCTGGCTCGACGCCAAGATGGAAGTCCAGCTGGACGAGAGCGTGCCGCTCGTCGGCGCGCCCGACGCGTGGGACGCCGGCTTCGACGGTGATGGAGTCACCGTCGCAATCCTCGACACCGGTTACGATCCGAATCATCCCGATCTCACCGAGAGCGTCATCGGATCACACAGTTTCATCGAGGGTCAGGACGTTCAGGACCTGCACGGACACGGCACGCACGTCGCCAGCACGGTCGCGGGCAACGGCGCGGCGGCGGACGGCGCGATGACCGGAGTCGCCCCCGGCGCGGATCTTCTCATCGGGAAGGTGCTCGACAACTCCGGCAACGGTCCGTGGTCGGGGATCATCGCGGGGATGGAATGGGCCGTCGCCGAAGGCGCCGACATCGTCAGCATGAGCCTGGGCGTCAAGACGGCATCCGAATCGGACCTGGTGAGTGAAACCGTCGACGCGCTGTCTGCGTCCTCGGGCGCGCTCTTCGTGATCGCCGCCGGAAATGACAGTCTGACCGGATACCTTGGCACGCCGGGCATCGCGAAGCTGGCGTTGACGGTCGGCGCCAGCGACAAACAGGACGGACTCGCGTCGTTCAGCAACAAGGGCCCCCGCCCCGGCGACAACGGCGTCAAGCCCGAGATCACCGCGCCCGGCGTCGACATCGTGGCGGCGCGCGCCGAGGGAACGAGCATGGGAACGCCGGTCGACGAGCACTACACCTCGGCCAACGGCACCTCCATGGCGACGCCGCACGTCGCGGGCGCCGCGGCACTTCTCAAACAGCAGCATCCGGAGTGGACGGCCGCCGAACTGAAGGACGCGCTCGTCTCGACCGCGCGGACCCTGCCGGAGCACAGCGTGTTCGAGCAGGGCGGCGGGATTCTCGACGTCGGGACCACGGTGGCTTCGGCCATCACGGCGACCGGCGTCGCCTCGTTCGGCGTCGTGCGGGACGAGGACGCCGCACTGACCCGCACGGTCACCTACACCAACACCGGTGACACGGACGTGGTCCTCGACCTGTCGCTCGAACTCGATCGCGAGGTCGTACCCGTCGAGGGCGTCGCGCTGTCGACGGACACCGTGACGGTGCCCGCCAACGGCACCGCGGACGTGACGATCACTTTGGACCCCACGGCCGACGAGTACGGCCAGTACAACGGCTATCTCGTGGCGGAAGCCGACGGCACGCGGGTCCAGACCGCCGTGGCGTTCCTCAAGGAGGTGCCCCGAGAGAACCTGACGCTCAACCTCACCAACCGCCTCGGCGACGCACCCGATAACGCGTGGGTCTATGTCATCGACGTCGCGGGCAAGGCGGGCGTCGTCTACAGCCACTACGTCCCGCGCGGATCACAGGTGACGATCCCCGTCCCCGCCGGCGTGTACGCCGTCTTCGTGCAGCTCAACGATGTCGACCCCGAGATGCCCTTGACGGCCTCGATCGACTACTTCCTCGAACCGGAGGTGACCATCTCCGACGACATGACGCTCGATGTGGACGGCCGCAAGGCACGGAATCTCGACCCGCGAGTCACCGACGAGAAACGCGACCTCAAGGCCGGGTCGGTGTACCTGGCGGTGACGCGCGAGCGCGCCGACGGTCGGGGCATCACCTTTGGACACTATGACACCGTGTCCTTCAGCAACGCGAGGTTCGGCATCATCCCGAGCGAGACCGTCGCTACGCACGGCACCTTCGATGTGAACGCCGACGTCCTGTTGCGCGAGCCGATCGTCTCCGGTGAGTTGAAGGTCGGACGCGAGACCCACGACATCGACATGATCACGACCGCTTTCACAGGTCGCGTCGACGGCAAACGGAAGTACACCGCGGTATCGGTGGGCGACGGTGAGGAGGCCGCCTACGCCGATGTCGACGTGACCGGAAAGATGGCCGTCATCACGGGTCAGTTGTCCGTGGCGAAGGCCGACAGGGCGATCGACCACGGCGCGGTCGCGACGCTGTTCACCACGGCGGAACCCGAGTTCCTCCAATTGCTCTACCTCGGCTCGCACCCCGACGTTCCCCTGTACGGGGTGGCGTACGAGGACGGCGAGCGGCTCCGCTCCGCCTTGGCGGACGGCGACTCCTTCTCGCTCACCGTCGACGGTCGGCTGGACAGTTCGTACACCTACCTCATCCCGTTCGACTACTCCGGTTCGGTTCCCGACGACCTGACGAAGAAGACGCGCAAGCGGGACTTCGCCAAGCTGGAGAACGAGATCAGCGGAAACGTCGTCGGTGACGTCGCCTTCGCGATCACCCACTCGTGGCGCCCCGGCGCGACGACCTCGTTCCAGACCTCGTCGTACAGCTACGCCCCGGTCGAGCGCGACGACTACGTCTACGCGAAGAACATGGCCTACCAACAGGAGTTCAGCAGCTCGATCAACTCCAACGGAGCAGTCAGCGAACCGATCACGACGTACAAGGCCGGCAAGACGTACGAACGCGAATGGTTGAGCGGACCGCTGCGTCCGGGCACCAATCAGATGGCCCCGTGCGCCTATTGCAGGACCGGCGACGCGCTGACGTTCCTGCCGTCGAGTTTCGCCGACTCGGACCCGACACACTACGGTACTTCTCCACAATCGACGATCACGTATCATCGGGACGGTGTTCCGATCGCCGATCCGACCACGCTCGCGGTGCCGGAGAAGTCCACCTACCAAATCCGCCTGACCACCGACCGCGAAAGCCCCTTCACCAAACTCGGGTCGTACATGGACACCCGGTGGACCTTCGTGTCGCAGGGCCCGAAGAAGGGCACAGTGGATGGATGCGAGGAGGCGTTCAGTGGCGGTTCGGCCTGTGCGGCGTTGCCGGTCATCCTCGTCGGATACGACATGGACCTGGACGACCTCAACCGCGCGAAGGCGGACAAGAAGTTCTCCTTCGACGTGACGACCGATCGCGCGGACGGCTACCGCGGTGACGCCCGCGTCACGCAGGTCGAGGTGGAAGTGTCCTATGACGACGGTTCCACCTGGTCGGACGCGGACAAGGTGAAGCTCGGCCGCGACGGCGAGCACTCCGTATCCGTGAAGCACCCCAAGCTGTCGAAGACGAGCGGCACCGTGTCGCTGCGAGTCACGGTGTGGGACGACGCCGGAAACAAGACCGAGCAGACGATCATCAAGGCATACGGGCTCAAGTAGCCGCCAGCGCAATGCAAACCCAACCTCGACAGGCGCGATGTGAACAGTCCGAACCTCGACGGGCGCGATTAAACCCAACCTCGTGAGGCGCGAACCCCATCGCGCGAACCCCGTCTCGTGGGGTGTGAACCCCATCGCGCGAACCTCACTCTCGTGAGGCGNGANCCCCATCGCGCGAACCCCGTNGGGCCTGCCGGATGTGCTCCCGGCAGGC
>NZ_CBCRZX010000061.1:0-25380 GCF_965137155.1 Stackebrandtia soli | reverse complement strand
GTCTACGACCGCACCGCCCTCACCCGTCGTATCACCACGACCGCCGCCGCCCTCGGCCCGCACACCGAACTCCTATACGCCCTCAAGGCAAACCCCCACCCCGACATCCTCACCGCCGCCGCCCAGCACACCGACGGCATCGACGTCGCCTCCGAAGGCGAACTCACCGACGCACTGGCCGCGAAACCGAGACGCGTCGTCTTCGGCGGACCGGCGAAGACCGACAACGCTCTCTCCCTCGCCGTCACCGCCGACGTGCCGGTGACCATCAACGTCGAAAGCGTCCACGAACTCCGCAGACTCGACCTCATCGCCCGTCGCCACCACCGCGTCGCCCCGATCGCCCTCCGGATCAACCGCGCCACCGGCACTCTCACCGGCAGCCACCGGATGACCGGCACCCCCACACCGTTCGGCATCGACGAAAGCCAACTGTCACAGGCCATCGCGCTGACGACGCAATCACCCGGCGTCCGCCTCACCGGCCTCCATCTGCACTCGGTGTCCAACAACCTCGACGCCGCCGCGCATGTGGCTTTCGTCGCCGACAGCCTCGCCTACGCCGCCCTGATCGCCGACGAACACCGGCTGACCTTCGACACGGTCAACGTCGGCGGCGGCATCGGCGTCGATCCCACC
Source organism: Stackebrandtia soli (assembly GCF_965137155.1). Taxonomy (NCBI): domain Bacteria; kingdom Bacillati; phylum Actinomycetota; class Actinomycetes; order Glycomycetales; family Glycomycetaceae; genus Stackebrandtia; species Stackebrandtia soli. Next base: position 24,741 of record NZ_CBCRZX010000061.1, on the reverse strand, counting down.
GGCGCCGCCGCCTTCGACTTGGACGAGTTCAGTCGCCTCCTGCCCGAAGCCGACATGAGCGGGCCACGGGTCGTGTACGAGCTCGGTCGCTACCTCACCGCGGAGATCGGTTGGTACGCAGCGGAGGTCATCGACATCAAGCACACCCACGACCGGACCTTCGCCGTCCTCCGCGGCGGGACACACCACTTCAGACTCCCAGCCGCCTGGGGTTACAGCCACCCGGCGACGGTGATCGAACGCGAGGACTGGCCGTACCCGTGGCCACGCCCCGAACTCGTCAACGCGACCGTCGACGTCACGGGCGAACTGTGCACGCCGCGCGACGTCCTCGCTCGCGGACTGCACGTCGACCGACTTCGGATCGGAGACATCCTGGTCTTCGACCGTTGCGGGGCATACGGATGGACGATCTCCCATCACGATTTCCTCAACCATCCACACCCGACATTCATTGTCTTGTAGTAGATGAGCCCGTCAGGGCGTTATTGATCGAGACGCGACGGTCGCGGGGTTCGCGACCGCCGCCAACGGCGATTACCTCGGGATCGATATACATTTACAATAAAATGTGTGCCTGCCTGGGGTTTTGGAAACATAACCACAGAGACACCGACATAGGCGGCGTCTCACAACGTCAGGTCTCTCTACGACAAGGGCATCGCCGTCGACGACATCTGCCGGAAACTGATGATCCCAGCCGGGGCTCGGGGAGGATCGGACCGGAATTGAACGCTAAAACGGCGGGTGATCGATCTTGTGTCGAGAAACAGGCATTTGTCGACATCCCTACCCCCTGCCCGAAATGGGACATCGAAGACGACCTCGACGGGGACCCGACTCGCTTCTGGCAGGTGCTGCGCGGGAACGGCCGGAGAGTGGTCATTATGGACAGACCTGAGGCATCGAGACCCTGAAGGTGAGACCAGGTCATACGAAACGAGTCGACCTACGGGCACGACATGGCCGACGTGACTTGACGTTGTCCCAACGCCGTCGGTTGTTGTCGCGAAGTGATTGGCTATCGGATGATTAGGGTGTGTCCCGACTCAAGGCCGCCGGCGCGGTAGTGCTCGGCAAGACCAATGTGCCGTTGATGCTGCGCGACATCCAGAGCTTCAACGAGATATACGGCACCACCAACAATGCTTGGACTCACGACCGCATCTCGACCACGGCCCACCCCATTCTGGGACGTCAGTGAATCTCCGTGGCCCGACCCACTTCGGATGGACAGTAACGTGCTCCCATACGTCTACCAGATCACCAAGTACGACCCCGCAGACCGGGACGAACTCGGTCGCTATGTCGGCGCCGTCGAGGCGGTGAGCGACCATGGACCTGTCGAATCCGCCTACCTACAGGCGATCGCGGCCTTCGCCGAAGCCGTCGACGTCGACCACTTGGTCGTTCGAGAGCCGCAGATCGCTCTTGGCTTCGCCAATTTCGGCGCGGAACCGAACGTCGAAGGACATGGACTGACCGGGCTCTTCCCGCCCGACCTCACCGGTTTCCACGACGGTGCGCGGGTCTCGCTCGCCGCCGGGCTGGAACTGGTCCGGGCGATGCTCCGCGACAACGGTGCGTGGTGCCGCTTGGAGGTGGACGACACGTTCACCATCCATGTCGGATGGGACCAGTATGTCTACATTGGTAGTACTGGACCGTGTGGAGAGGCGCTGGCTCGCACTCGCGCGCTCGGCCTGTTCCCGGAACGCCGGGACGGCTCCCCCTACGACGTCGACTACGACGAACCAGGCGACCAGCGACCCGCCGACGACCTTTTCTGGGACCGGCTGCGCTGGTGCGTGGCCGCAGGCGAGGCGGCGATCCTCGAGGAGAACCACGTATACAATGCCACTCGATGGCACCGCCTCGACGAGATTCGCACCCGGCTGACGCCCCGCGCGAGGCTGGTCGTCTGGCCGGACCTGTTCACCGACGTTGACGCTGTCATCGCGAACCTCCCCGAGGAAACCCTGATCGAGCTCGTCTGGGAGGACCGAGACGGCCAGATCACGAGCATCATCGCTGACGAGACCCAGTTCGCCGAACTCGTTCCTCGGATCACCGACGCCCGCGCCGCAGCTCTTCTGTCGTTGTACAGTTCCGAACGCCACCCGCTGTTCACCGGCGTCCTACCCGACAACGATGGTGTCCTCCGAGCTCGCTGGAGGACCGAGCCGACCCCGAGCGACGAGCACTGGACCATCCTCAGGACTCTGTACCGGGGCCAAGTCGTCACCGGGACGGTGATCGAGATTGCCGACTTCGGCGTCACGTTCGTGGACATCGGCGGCTTCACCGCGATGATCAACATTCCTGAATTGTCCTGGGGGCACGTCGACCACCCCACTGACGTCGTCGCGGTCGGTCAGGAGATCACCGCCGAGATCCTCGACGTCGACCTGGTTCGGGATCGGGTCTCACTGTCGATGAAGGCCCTACAGGCGGATCCGATGGCGGACATCGTGTCGCAGGTCGGTCATATCGTCACCGGCACCGTCACGAAAATCGTCCCGTTCGGCGTCTTCGTCCGTATCGACGACGGCATCGATGGGTTGGTGCACAACACCGACCCCGCCGATGAGCATGTGGATCGACTGAAAACCGGTGACGCACTCACCGTGAAGATTCTCGAGGTCGACATCACCCGCCGTCGAATCACACTGTCATATGTCAGAACACTTGCCGCTGAATCAAAGGAGCGCCGCCACACCTGACTCGGCAGGAGCAGAGCGACGAGGGCCATGTGCCCATGGCCCTCGTCGCGAGGACATCGCGCTTCGACCAGGCCGTTGCAAGAACGTTGTTGTGATCGGCCCGCGTCCGGGCGAACCGCTTCTCTTCCGCCTCAGTGAAGTCCGCCCGAGTTCGACCGTGCTGCCCCACCAACGTATGTGACTCGTCGAAGGCGATGTCAGAACCGTCATCGGCACGAGAGTTCAGTCCCTCCCGTAGAAGGCGGCGAGCGCCCCGAACGCCTCCTTCGGTTCCCACGGCATGTCGGGGTAGGTGGTTCCGAGACCGCCGTCGAGGACACGAACGATGCCGTAACTGGCCAGGTCCAGGTCCTCACGGGGATCGCCGCCGGGACGGTGCACGTGGTCGTACAGCGCGAAGGTGAACACGAAGGCGCTGTCGACACCTCCGGCGTCGAAGGTCTCCAACAGCTCGCGCAGATACGCGGCTTGGCCGGCCTCGTCGCGGGCGTACACGCCGTCCAGTCGCATCGGCGCGCCGGTGTCCTCGTCGTATTCGACGATCTCCAGACCGCGAGCGCCCCTGTCTCCCGCCCCCAGGTATCCGGCGGACCCGAACTCGGTGATCGCGACGGGTTTTCCTTGCGCGACGAGGGTTCGGACGCCGTCAGCGAACTGGTCGGCGACCTCGGCCGACCGATACAGGTCCATCGAGACGATGTCGAACGGTTCCCAATCGACGCGGTCCAGGGGAACGGCGGCGTAGGTGACCGGCCCAGCGAAGTGGTCCCGGACGACCGCGACGGCGTCGGCGAGGAAGGCGTTGACGCGGGCGCCGACCTGGCCGAGCTGTTCGCGCGGTCCGTCCGGTCGGGTGAGGAGCGCGACGCGCTCGGCGGTGCTGTCGCCGGGGAGGAATCCTCGACTCATCAGGCTCAGTTCGGCGCCCGTGACGAACACGACGGCGGCTCCGCTCCTGCGAAGACGTTCCGCGCGCTCGGCGCAGTCGGCGAAGAGCCGCAGCATCTCGTCGGTGGTGAGTTCGAGGGGGTACGGGGAGAACCAGACTTCCAGGCCGAGGTCGGCGGCGTACTGGGCGACGAGTTCGATGCGTTCGGGGTCGCCGCCCATGACTCGGATGGCGGTGCAGTGCAGGTCGTCGCGGATGACGCGAAGTTCGCGTTGGACGACGTCCAGGTCGAGGTGTCGTCGGGAGTTCGTTCCGTTGAGGACGAATCCGGTGTCGTAGCTGATGCCTTTGGATCGCATGGCGCGGCTCTTTCCGCCGAAGGGCTTACGGTACTTGAAGTACCCTAACTTGTCGGCGTCGCTCGCGCCAGTAGGGCTCGAACGGTACGATCGGTGTCGACCAGGGAAAGGGACATGACGGAGAATCCACACCCGCCGCCGACTTCCGGACGGACTCGTCGGCGCGGCGTCGTCCTGGAAGAGGCGATCCTGAGCGCGGCCGTCGACGAGATCACCGAATCGGGATACGCCGGTCTGACAATGGACAAGGTCGCCACCCGCGCCGGCACCAACAAGAACGCGATCTATCGCCGGTGGCCCAACCGCCTCGCACTCGGTATCGCGGCGTATCGACGACTGGCCACCACCGCCCAACCGCCGGACACCGGCGAACTGCGCGCAGACGTCCTCGAACTCCTGCGCCGGGCCAATCGCCACTGGAGTTCCCCCCTCGGAGCACTCCTGCACGAGCTGATCTCCGCCGCGGGTGGGGCGTCCGAACTCCTCGCGCAATTGCCGGACCAGTCGAGCGAGGCGGCGGCCGCCCCATGGCTGACGATCCTGGGACGCGCCATCGCACGCGGCGAGGCCGCCCCCGAAGCGCTGCATCCCCGCGTCGCCACCGTCGCCATAGTCCTGCTGCGCAACGAATTCGTCGTGCGCGGGGTTCCGACCGCACCCGACGACGTCCTCGTCGACATCGTCGACGAGGTGTACCTGCCGCTGATCCGTCGGCGTGCCCCCGCCTGAACCGGATCACCTGGCCACCTCGGCTTTCGAGGTCCCACTTCCGTTGTCCGCCTTGCCATCCCGAGAAGACGAACGCACCTGGACCACCGGCGGTGGGGGCGGCCAACCCGGACGTCATGACCGCCCCGTCTCCCGGTTGTCAGCCCGGTGGGTCCTCCCCCACCAAACCGTCGACGGACTCACGGATGAGATCGGCGTGACCGACGTGTCGGCCGTACTCCTCGACCAGGTCCATCAGGACGCGCCGCAGGTTGACCGAGGCACCGCTCGGACCTCGAGGCACGCTCAGCAGGTCCATGCCACCCTCGACGAGGGCCTTGGCGACGACGCCACGCGAACGATCGGTGGCCTCCAGCCACAGCGTCATGAGCTCCTCGGGGGTGTCGCCGACGGCCGAGTGCCACGGCCAGTCCGGATCGGCGTCCCAATCGACGGCCTCCCACGGCATGCCCGGCCTCGTGTCGAAGACCCGGCTGAAGTGGATGGACTCGACGGCGGCGAGGTGCTTGACCAGGCCGCCCAGGGTCATCGTCGACGCGCCGACCGTCCGATTCATGCTGTCGGCGTCCAGGCCGCCACACTTCCACGCGAAGGTCGCGCGCAGGCGCTCCAGCGACCCGAGGACGGCCTCGATCTCGTTGCCGGCCAGCGGCGGCTCGAACCGCATCACATCGTTCTCACTCATGCCGTGCAGGCTACGGTTCATTCCGGACGATTCACTTCCGGAATCTGGAGCGGCTTGCCGAGCATGAACGACGCGAGCCCGACCGCTCGGGGACTACTGGCACTCGAACTGATCCAGAACGCGCCGGGCATCACCGCCGAACGGTCGGCCCGGAAGCTCGGCATCACGGATCGGGCCGCCCGCAGACATGTCGCGATCCTGCGCGAGACCGGTCCGCCCATCGAATCGGTCCGTGGCCCGTACGGCGGTTACCCCGTCGGACGCGGGCTGCGCCTGCCGCCGTCGCCCTCCGGTCGAACTCGATCCGGTCCGGATGATCGAGGAACACTTAGCCGAAGGCCGGCGATACGACGTCGAGATCCACATCGACGCCCCCGCAGAGGAGGTCGCCCGCTGGACACCACGAAACCCGGGTGGAGACGATCGACGCCGACCGCACCCGTCTCGTCGGAACGACGGACGAACCCCACTGGTACATCGAGCAGCTCGCCGGGATCAGGGCGTACTTCCGGATCATCGCGCCACGCGAGCTCCGGGACGCCGCCCGTTTCCTCGGAAGTCGTCTCCTGCGCGCGGCCGGACGCGAGGACGCGAGCTGAACCGGTCCCCCGGCGGCAACCCTCATCAGCCCTGTGACGCCAGAATCGCCTTGATCGGGGCCGCCTTCGCGGCGGCCTCGGCGACCTCCGCCGTGGGTTCACTCCTCCACGTGATCCCACCGCCGGTCCACAGGTGGACCCGATCGTCGGCGACGGCCACCGTCCGGATCGTCAGCCCCAACACCAGCCCCGCGACCGTCAGATAACCCAGTGCCCCCATCGCGGGGCCTCGCCCCACCGGCTCGAGCGCGGCGATGTGGTCGAGAGCCGCGAGCTTCGGGGTGCCGGTGACGGAACCGGGAGGGCACACCGCGCGCAGGAGGTCGGACAGGCGAGTTCCCGGCCGTACCTCGGCCTCGATCGTCGATTCCGCCTGCCAGAGACCGCACCATCGCCGCAGCGCGAACAGTTCGGGGACCGAGATGCTGCCGGGGACGGCGACGTGCGCGAGGTCGTTGCGCTCGAGGTCGACGATCATGACGTGCTCGGCGCGCTCCTTGACCGATGAACGCAGGAACTCGGCGCCCTCGGCGGTCGCGGGTGCGGTGCCCTTGATCGGACGGGTGGTGACCCGCCCAAGGTCGAGGGAGACCAGGCATTCGGGGGACGCCGACGCGACGAGCCAGCCGTCGCCGCCGAGGCCGCCAGAGTACGTCGTCGGTTCGAGCGAGGCGACGGCCGCGGCGATCGCGTTCGGGTCGCCGATCGTCGGCGCGCTCTGATGGCCGACGACGTTCGCCTGGTAGACGTCGCCTCGACCGATCGCCTCGCGCACCGCCGACACGGCCGCGGCGTGCTCAGTCGAAGTCCAGCTCGCCGTCCACGGTCCGACAATCGGCCTTGAATCGGGCATAACGGTCGTCGAGGCGGTGTTGGTATGGGCGTATGCAACGAGTACGACATCGGGAACACGGCCCACAGGGCTCGGACGACCGAGGGCGCCGCCGATCATCGCGGAACCCGCGGCCGCCGAGATGAGGACCGCGACTCCGCACAGCTCCCCTACGGTGGCGGTGTGGGTGAGCGGTTTCGACAGTTCCTCGACGGGCATGCCGAGATCACGACAGAAGTCGTCGACGATGGCCGCGGGGTCGCCCGGATCGCCGATACGCCATTCCAGGCGGGCGATCTCGACGCGACGGTCACGGCACTCGGGCGGTACCCCAGGTGGGATACCGAATGAGACGGGGGTCATACGTTTGGTTGAACTTTCGTCGGGGGTGAGCGTGATCAGGCGTCGACTACCGGTTTCGTGCCTTAACTGTTGCGACAATGACATCTAGGGCCCGCTACTGTGGCGGACTATTGGGTGTGAAGAAGCACACATTGAACAGTGCGATCAACGAAAATTCGGAGACAAGGATGTGTCTGCATCAACCACGCTGTCCGACGGCTGAGGCCAAGGACCGTGAGGCCGCCAAGACGGTGGCCGCGCACCCGGAGCAAGGGTGGAGTCTACTGTGCAACGGAGTCGTCGTGTTCGACGACACCGGTGAGATCCTGCCCGACGGGAGCGTCATCGCCCCCCACCGCGGCCCCGCGCTGCACGCCGCCTAGCGACTGAGAGCCCCTCCGCCCGGATGGGCTACCCGACCTCTGACGACGGCTCCTCGCCGAACCGTCGTCACGACGCTATGAACAGGGCGTTCAGCAGCTGCATGTCGATCTCGTCCGACCACTTGGCCGGGAAGTACTGCCCCTGGGTCGCCCGCGTGATCTCGCCCAGCGCCTCATCGTCGACGTCGTCGCCGTATCCGATCGCGACGATCGTCGGCGGGTTCACGGCACGATCCGTGCCCGCCAACTCCCGCAACTCCGCCGTCGCCTGTTCGAGGGACAGACCGTTCGGGTCGTCGTTGCCACCTCCCGCGATCAGCAGGATGAGGTTCTTGGCGTCCTCCTGATAGTTGTCCTGCATGTGCTGGTACGCCGAAACAGCCGTGTCGTACAGACCGCGACCGCCCTCGGGATACATGTTCGCCAAGGCGTTGTCGACGTTGCCCTTGTGGGAGTCGTCGAACTCGGCCAGTGACGCCAGCTCGGTGTAATCGGGCCCGCCGTCCCAGGACGCGGAGAACTTCCACACGCCCACGGTGGACTGACCACCGAACATGCCGAGGGCATTGCCCAGGGCGTTACGGACGATGTCGAGACGCGTGGACCCGTCAGGTTCGGCCACGCCCATTCCCTCGGAATTATCGACGACGACGAGAACGTTGGTCTTGCGGTTGAGCGCCTGCCACGTGCCCAGCGTGTTCGTCACCGAAACCGGATCGGCCGGGGCGCGCGGCGGCGCCTCGATCTGCGGGGTCAACCCGACCGCGTCGTTGATGACGTCGGTACCGACGCGCTGACGACTGTCCCGGTAGGCCCGTTCCGCGAGCACCGCCTGGCTCGGCTCCTCACGCAGATACTCGGCGAAGAGGTGCCCGATCTCCTGGTGCAACGCGTCGGTCCACTCGACGTTCTCCAGGACCGCGATCGGGTAGTCCGCGTCGGTGGTGCCGTCGGCCGGGTAAACGGCCTCCAACGGGACGTTGGGGCGCTGCTGGTTGTTGTTGTATCCGAAGACGTCACGCTCGAGAGCCGGGAAGGCGGAGACGTAGGACAACGCCTTGTCCTCGGTGTCGGCCCCGAGCAGATCCCCGAGCAGCTTCGTCGTGTTCGCGGCGTCGACGCTGATCGACTCCTTCAGCTTCGCGGTGTCCTTGAGCTCGTCCGAACTGATCTGACCATCGCTGTCGCCGTCGAGGAGACCGATGAGGGCGTGCAGGTCGGCGGTGCTCTCACGAGGGTTGCTCAGACCGAGCTTGATGTCGCCCCACTCGGGGTGGTCGTAGTCGGCCCAGGTCTTCTCGCTGGCGATCGTGATGAGGTTCTGCCAGCTCGGTTCGAGGTCGACCGGTTCCTGTCCCTGCTTCCAGCCGAGCGCGTCGGCCATCGGTTCCGGCATCGCGATGACGGTGGGCGTCGAGGCCATCAGCGGCGTGTATTCCGGGATCACCCGGGAACCGCGCTCGGAGCTGGCGGCCATCCGCAGCCACACCTGCGACTCGGCGATCCACACGTGCGGTTGCTCGCCGTCGGAACGGGTGTCCCAGGTTCTGGACAGCTTCGCCATGATCTCCGCCGAGGAATTGGCCTTAATGGACACACCGACGCAACGTCCGTCGACTTGCGGCTCGGTGTCGGACCAGTTCTGGGCGATCTCGTTGAGCGGTTCCTCCAGGCGCTGCGGCACCATGACGACCGCTTCCGCGGTGTCACCGCTGCACCCGGAGGTCAACAACCACAGGTAGCCGAAGGTGAGGCTGGACAGAACGAGCGTGACGACCGTCGATACGACGATCCACGGCGCGACGGGCAGTTTCGCCCGCTCTTTTCGACGGCGGCCACGCCGATGCGATTTAACGCCCGGTTTGTTGTGACCGCGTGCCATGTTCGATCTCCTGGGATGGTGTGGGACCGGCCCAGTCTAGCCTCACGCCCGGGACGGCCCGGCGCAGCTCCGTTCAGCTCGAAAACGCCTCCGGCGGAGGGCACGCGCAGGCCAGATTCCGGTCACCCCAAGCACCGTCGATGCGACGGACCGGCGGCCAGTACTTGTCCGTGACGTGCCCGGCCGGGAAGGCCGCGACGCTGCGCGGGTACGGGTGCGACCAGTCGTCCGAGGTCACCGACTCCGCCGTGTGCGGGGCGTTCGCCAACGGGTTGTCGTCGACGGGCCAGACACCGCCGGAGACCTGATCGATCTCCGCGCGGATCGCGATCATCGCGTCGCAGAAGCGATCCAGCTCGTCCAGGTTCTCGCTCTCGGTCGGCTCGACCATCAGCGTCCCCGCGACGGGGAAGGACATCGTCGGCGCGTGGAAGCCGTAGTCGATGAGCCGCTTGGCGACGTCATCGACGCTGACGCCGGAGTCCTTCGTCAGGCCGCGCAGGTCCAGGATGCACTCGTGCGCCACCAGGCCCTTGTTGCCGCTGTAGAGAACCGGGTAGCTGTCGGACAGGCGCGCCGCGACGTAGTTGGCCGCCAGCACCGCCGTCGCAGTCGCCTCGGTCAAGCCGTCCGGCCCCATCAACCGCAGGTACATCCACGGAATCGGCAGGATCCCTGCGGAGCCCTGCGGCGCGGCCGCGACCGGCCCGACCCCACCGTCGGCGTGCAACGGATGCCCCGGCAGGTACTTCGCGAGGTGCGCGCGCACCGCGACCGGCCCGATACCGGGACCTCCACCGCCGTGCGGAATGCAGAAGGTCTTGTGCAGGTTCAGGTGCGACACGTCCGCGCCGAACTTGCCGGGCTTGGCGAAACCGAGCAGCGCGTTGAGGTTGGCGCCGTCGACGTACACCTGCCCGCCCGCGTCGTGCACCCGCTCGCACAGATCGACGATGTCCGATTCGTAGACGCCGTGGGTCGACGGGTACGTCACCATGATCGCGGCGAGCGCGTCCGCGTTCGCGTCGATCTTGGCGTTGAGGTCGCCCATGTCGATGTTGCCCTCGTCGTCGCAAGCNACGACGACGACGCGCATCCCCGCCATCACGGCCGACGCCGCGTTCGTGCCATGGGCGCTCGACGGGATGAGGCAGACGTCGCGGTGGGTGTCTCCCCGATCGACGTGCCACGCGCGAATCGCCAGCAGGCCGGCGAACTCCCCCTGCGAACCGGCGTTGGGTTGCAGGCTCACCGCGTCATAGCCCGTGACCTCGGCCAGCCACGACTCCAGGTCGGTGATCATGCGGGCGTAGCCGCGGGACTGGTCGGCCGGGGCGTACGGGTGGATGTCGGCGAACTCGGGCCAGCTCACCGGCTCCATCTGAGAAGTCGCGTTGAGCTTCATGGTGCACGATCCGAGGGGGATCATTCCTCGGTCGAGCGCGTAGTCGACGTCGGCGAGACGACGCAGGTAGCGCAGCATCGAGGTCTCGGAGCGGTGCGCAGAGAAGACCTCGTGAGTCAGGTAGTCGTCGGTTCTGGCGGTGGCGAGCCGAGGCGTGTCGCCCTCCGCAGGCAGCGCGGCGTCGACGCCGAAGGCGAGCAGGACCTGGGTGAGATCGGCGTCGGTCGTGGTCTCGTCGCAGGCGACGCCGACGTGGTCCTCGTCGACCGAACGAAGGTTGACGCCGCGAGTGGCGGCGTCGGCGACGACCTCCTCGGCGCGGCCGGGAACGACGGCGACGACGGTGTCGAAGAACGAGTCGTGGGCGATGCCGATGGACGCGGCGCGAAGCGCTTCGGCGAGCCGCGCGGCCTGGCCGTGGGCGTGTTCGGCGATCCCGCGAATGCCCTCCGGGCCGTGGTAGACCGCGTAACACGACGCCATCACCGCGAGCAGGACCTGCGCGGTACAGATGTTGCTGGTGGCGCGTTCGCGACGAATGTGCTGTTCCCGGGTTTGCAGCGCGAGGCGGTACGCGGGCCGTCCCACGGCGTCCTTGGACACGCCGACGAGCCGACCTGGCATCGACCGCTCCAGTCCCTTACGGACGGACATGAAGCCGGCGTGCGGACCGCCGAACCCCAGCGGGACACCGAAACGCTGCGCGGAACCGACAGCGACGTCGGCGCCCATCGTGCCGGGAGACGCAAGCAGCGCCAATGACAGCAGGTCGCAGGCGACGGCGGCGAGCGCTCCGCGGTCGTGGGCGGCGGCGATGACGTCCGTGTGGTCGCGGAGGCGTCCCGACGCGCCCGGGTTCTGGAGGAGGACGCCGAAGAACTCGGCGGGGAGGTCGTCGGGGCTGTCGCAGGGGGTGACGACGAGTTCGATGCCGAGCGGTTCGGCACGGGTCTTGAGTACCGAGAGGGTCTGCGGGAAGACGTCGGCGTCGACGACGAAGACGTTCGAACGGGACTTGCCCGCGCGGCGGGTCAGGGTCATCGCCTCGGCGGCGGCGGTGGCCTCGTCGAGCAGGGACGCGCCCGCGACGGGCAGTCCCGTCAAGTCGGCGACCATGGTCTGGAAGTTGATGAGCGCTTCCAACCGGCCCTGGCTGATCTCGGGCTGGTACGGCGTGTACGCGGTGTACCAGGCCGGACTCTCGAAGACGTTGCGCCGGATCACGGCGGGGGTGTGCGTCCCGTAGTAGCCCATGCCGATCATCTGTCGCATGGGCTGGTTGGCGTCGGCGATCGCCGCCAGTTGCCTCGTGGCCTCCTCCTCGCTCACGGCGGGCGGGAGATTCAATCCGTCGCGCAGTCGGATCGAGTCCGGGATCGCGGCTTCCAGCAACTCCTCGAGGCTGTGATAGCCGATGCGTCGCAACATCGTCTGCTGCTCGTCTGGGCCCGGGCCGATGTGGCGGCGCACGAACGGGGCGAAGGAATCGGGTTGCTGACGCATGGGCTCTCCAAGGACTCACCGGTGGACGCGGGTACCCCGCGCTCGGGTCCTCCCCCTCTGTCTGCGGCCCTGAGAGTTTCACCGCCGTCGGCGGCTTGCCCCGTCGGTGAGACGGCGAACCGTCTACTTTCCAGAGGTGCCAATCCGCGCGGTCCTTGCTGCCTGAGAGGTTCCGGGGAGGAGTTGCTCCTTCGGCGCCGACGACGGGCCTCGGCGAACCGGGGTCCGTCGCGCGGGCTCTCCCGCGCGGGTTTGCGGGGCCGGTGGGAACGCCCCCCGACCCGTCAAGCGTTTGTCGCCGCCCACCCTACCCGGTGCGGCCTCGCGTCGACAGTCTGCCGTCCGCGATCGCGCGGCTCCCCGGACGCCTCAGCTGGCGGCGCGCCGAGCGCGGCGGGCCGCCAGCTCATCGACGCTGATGGTGTTGCTGGCCACGGCGGGACGTTCGCCAGGAAGCATGGTCACGGAGCCTTCGATCTCCTTGACAGCACCGGCGAGCGCTATCCCGAACACTCCCTGGCCGCCTTGGAGGAGGTCGACGACCTCTTCGGTCGAACGACATTCGTAGACCGTGGCGCCGTCGGAGATCAAGGTGATCTCGGCGAGGTCGTGAACGCCGTGGGCGCGCAGTGTCGCGACGGCCTTGCGAATGTTCTGGAGGGAGACTCCGGCGTCGAGTAGACGCTTCACGACTTTGAGAACGACGATGTCTCGAAATGAATACAGGCGTTGGGTGCCCGAACCGCCCGCCGGGCGGACGCTCGGGGTGACGAGACCGGTGCGTGCCCAATAGTCGAGCTGACGGTAGGTGATGCCCGCGGCGGCGCACGCGATGGGGCCACGGTAGCCAACGACTTCTTCGCTGTTGTACGCCATCATCGCCGCCGTCCTCCCACATCCCACCAGTCGAGCCACAATGAACGATAACGTTCTTCGATGCTTTTGACTTTATATCTTTCGTGGTGCCAGGTCGATACTGTTTTCGTCTCGCGGGAAGGGGAAAACGGCTATTCGGCGAAATCTTCGGGCGTCACGTTGTCGAGGAACTCGCGGAACTTCTCGACCTCGTCATCGGAGGCCTCCGACATGGTGATCCCGGACGCGGCGAGGACTTCCTCGGTGCACCGAACGGTCGCTCCGGTGCGCAATGCCAGAGCGATCGCGTCCGACGGGCGAGCCGAGACTCGCACGTCGGACGCGAACACGAGATCCGCGAAGAAGATCGTGTCCCGGATGTCGTTGATCTCCACCGCGACCAGCTCGATGTCGAGGGCGGTGAGGACGTCACGCATGAGGTCATGGGTCAAGGGCCGGTCGGGCGTGATGCCCTGCTGTTCGTAGGCGATCGCGGTCGCCTCGACGGCGCCGATCCAGATCGGCAGGAATCGCTCCCCACCGATCTCCTTCAGCAGCACGATCGGTTGGTTGGTGGGTAGTTCCACCCGCACACCGACAACCCTCAGCTCGCGCACTGGCCCGCCTCTTCTCGCCACTCGCGTTGTGCACCTTCGGTCAATGCCTGTTGTGTCGACCGTACACGCCGCAGCGGCGCGAGGGTACGGCCTTGCGCACGGCGCCAGGGGCGTCAGCGAGCGTGCGGACCGGCGATGAATACGAGCCGGAACTTGCCGATCTGCACTTCGTCGCCGTTGCCGAGCGTCGCCGTCTCGACCCGTTCCCGGTTGACATAGGTGCCGTTGAGGCTACCAACATCACGAACGGTGAACATGGAGCCTTCTCGATGGAACTCGGCGTGACGGCGGGAGACCGTGACATCGTCGAGGAAGATGTCACTGTCGGGGTGTCGACCCGACGTCGTGACGTCGAGGTCGAGGAGGAAGCGGGCGCCGGAGTTGGGGCCGCGGCGCACCACCAGCAGGGCGGTACCCGGAGGGAGAGACTCCGCGATCGTGCCCGCGTTGACCTCCGGGCCGGCCTCGAGCGCCTCATCAAGAGCGCCAAGGTTCATAGTCGACGTAACGTCGAGTGGAGGGAACTCGTCGCCGGGGCGCGTCATCGGACCACCTCAATAACTCGATACAGATTCGGGACTTGCCTTGTGTTCAAGGTGTTACTTAGTCAGTTTGTCGTATGCCTCGGCATCGAGCAACCCCGCCACATCGGCGACGTCGTCGGGCTCGATCTCGAACATCCAACCGTCGCCGTACGGCTCCGTGTTGACCTGCTCGGGATTCTCGTCGAGTTCGCCGTTGCGGTTCGCCACCGTCCCCGACAGGGGAGCGAAGATGTCGGACACGCTCTTGGTCGACTCGACCTCGCCAATGACATCCCCCGCCGAGACCTTCTTTCCGGCCTCGGGAAGTTGGACGAACACGATGTCGCCGAGTGACTGCTGCGCATAATCGGTGATACCCACCCGAACAACGCCGTTCTCCGGTTCGGAGATCCACTCGTGCTCGGACGTGTAACGCAGGTGCTTCGGAGTCACGGGCGATCCCTTCTCAGTTGACTGGCTCGGCGTACTCGGGGTCGGACGGCTCCACCACAGTGGTGATGTCGACGGTCCCCGGTTCTCGCACCATGACCGTACCGCCGTCCTTTTGCACCGTGTCCGCCACCCCACCGGGAATCTCTAGCGCGGTTGACATCGTGTCGGGGTCGCCGATGACGGTCAACCGCTGCGACGCCGTCAAGGTCACGCCGTCGACGAGGAGGTTGCCGCCGCTCTCCCCGAAGTATGTCGATGCGACGATTCGAACGGTGCGTCCGTTGCCGCCGGTGATGGACATCGCCTCGGCTCCGGCGCCGCGAAGCTCCTGAACCGCGTCGAGGATGACGGCGGCCCGGATGGGTTCGTCGCCCGCCTCGAAGGTGAGGACGAGACCCGGGCCGGTGGCCGGGAGCGTCCCGGCGAGGATGCCGACGCTGTCGGCGAGCTCACGCGCCCGCTCCAACGCGGCGTCTTGGCCCTCGGAGCCGCTGGCGAGCTCGTCACGGTCGGTCTCCAGCTGCGCTATCTCGGCCGTCAGACGCGTCCGCTGCGCGTCCAGGTCCGCCAGGATCCGCGCGAGGTCCTCCGTTCGCGCGCTGTCTAGGTCGCTCGTGTCCGTACGCGTCGTCTGGACGGCGATCGCGAAGCCGAGGATGCCGACGAGCAGTGCCGTCAACACGCTCACGCCGCGGCCGCGTCGGGGTGACTCCGCTTCCGGCTCGTCGCCGGTGTCCGTGTCTGCCGAGGTCTTCGCGGAGTCGTCCTCGTCCGGGACGTCGACGGGTTCGTCCTCCGGCTGGTCCGCGGACGCCCGGTCGGGTCCGTCTTCTCTGGTCATGTCAGGCCCCAAACAGGTGACGTCGAATCGCTGCGGCGTTCGAGAAGATGCGGATGCCGAGGACCACGACGACCCCGGTCGACAGTTGACTGCCGACGCCGAGTTGGTCGCCGAGATAGACGATGACCGCCGCGATCAGGACGTTCGAGATGAACGAGACCGTGAACTGCCGGTCGTCGAAACGGTGGTCGAAGTGGGCGCGCACCCCGCCGAACAGGGCGTCGAGCGCCGCGATCACCGCGATCGGCAGGTAGGGCTGAAGCGCGATCGGAATGTCGATGTCGATGACGACACCGAGAACGACCCCGAGGACGAGCGCGGCGACCGCGATCACGTCAGTCCTCCTCCACCGTGGCGTAACCGAGTTGCGGTTCTCGCGCCGCCTCCAGGCGCAGGGCGTCCTGTGCCTCCGTGGACAGGCTCACCCCGTGTTGTGCGAGGCTGCGCAGGGTGTCGGCGACCGTGGAGGCGTCGAATCGGTCGGCGAGGTCGCTCGGACCGATCGCCTCGATCCGATACGGGCTGGACACTGGCACGAAGTCGACGAGGATCGAGCCGCCCGCCTGTCTTATCGCGGTGGTCGCCGTGATGCGTTGACCGTCGACGCTGACCGCCTCCGCCCCGTATGCCCACAGTGTATTGACGACGAGCTGGAGGTCGCGGTCGTAGACGCGTCCCTGCGATCCATCGCCCGCGGCGATCGTGACGACCGCGCCGTCCCCCGTGACTTCGCGGAAGCCCGCCATGGCCTCCCCCGCGTGCAGCTCGGCTACCTGATCCGCCTCCCCGAGGAGCGCGTCCCTGCGGCCCAGCACATCGG
Organism: Stackebrandtia soli; assembly: GCF_965137155.1. Lineage (NCBI taxonomy): Bacteria > Bacillati > Actinomycetota > Actinomycetes > Glycomycetales > Glycomycetaceae > Stackebrandtia > Stackebrandtia soli. The sequence continues at coordinate 8,300 of NZ_CBCRZX010000061.1, read as the reverse complement.
CGCGGAGTTGGCTGACGAGCGCCTCCATCTCGGCGTTCTGCTCGCGCTGGGCGTCGATGTCGGCGCGGAGTTCGGCGCGCGCCTGAAGTACCGCCGGTTCGGCGGCGGCGGTCTGACGGTAGGCGGTCGTCAACAGCAGTCCAATGATGAGGCAGATGGCTGCGGCGAGAATACGTGCCACCATGGTGCGCCGCGGCGAGCGACGCGCCGGGGTGCCCGTGTAATCGAGCGGCTCGCTCCAGAACTGGCCGAGCAGGTCGACCGCCGGAAGACCGATCCCCCGCAACCGGTCGTCCCGTTCGTTTCCCCCCGTGTCGGTCACTGTGCCACCATTTCTCCTCGCTGTCCGGGACGCGTCATCCACACGGCCTGACCGACGTACAGCGCGGCCGAGAGCCAGTAGAGGACGATGCCCCACCACGCCAGCGCCCAACCCAGCGGTTGCGCCCACATCGGTGGGTCGATCGGCAAACCGGCCAGGACGAGCGCCGGGAACGACATGAACACGATGAACGTCGCCGTCTTACCAACATAGTGGACCGACAGCGGTGGGTAGCCGCGCCACCGCAGCAGCAGCAAGGTGACGAACATGACGGCTTCTCGGGCGAGGAGGGCGGCGGTGAACTGCCACGGCAGCAGTCCTTCCAGCGTCAACGCGGCGACGGCGACGAGGATGTACAGACGGTCCACGAGAGGGTCGATGAGGCGCCCGAAACGGCTCTCCTGGCCGAGCCGACGCGCGAGGTAGCCGTCGACGAAGTCGGTGCCGCCACCGACGGCGAGCACGATCGCGCCCGCGACGTACTCGTCGGCGACCAGCAGGAGCCAGCAGAAGACGGGGATGCCGACCAATCGCAGCATCGTGACGAGATTGGGCACCGTCCACACCCGCCACGGGATCGGCGTGTCACCGGAATGCTCGTTCACTGTGCCTCCTACCGGACTTGAGGGGACAAGGAGGCGCGCGTCAGATTCCCCCTTGATCGACCGGATGTCGGGCCACCCGGTCGTGCAAATTCTAGCCGTGACCGGCGTCGCAACCAGTACGCGTGCCGGGATCGTCGCGCGACTGAGATCAGTCGTGTTCGCCGTGTTCGGCCCAGATACCGCGTACGTGACCGAGGTGGCGTTCCGTGAGCGCTCGGGTCGCGTCGGCGTCGCGGGCGACCATGACGTCGAGGAGTTCGAGGTGTTCGAGCGCGGACGGTTCCAGGGCGCGGGCGCGGGCGAGTCGGGGAACGCCCAGAAGGCGGGAGCGGTGCCGGAGGTCCCGCACGGTGTCGACGAGCAGGCTGTTGCCCGCGAGGGCGAGCAGTCCGAGGTGGAACCTCAGGTCGGCGTCGATGTAGGCGGTGACGTCGCCGGCGCGTGCTGCGTCGACGATCTCGACGGCGACGCTTCGCCATGCCTCCATCTCCTCGATGGGGGCGGTGGCGGCGACCTGCGCCATGGTCACGGGCTCAATGAGAAGCCGTAGGTTGACGCAGTCGTCGAGGGCCTTCTCGTCCAAGCGAACGACCCGGAAACCCTTGTTGCGGACCGGTTCGACGAGTTTCTCCTTGGCGAGGTCGAGCATGGCCTCGCGCACCGGCGTCGCGGACACTCCGAACTGGACGGCCAAGGCGGGGGCGGAGTAGACGGCGCCCGGTGTGAGTTTGCCGGTGACGAGAGCCGCGCGGAGTTCCTTGGTGACGATCTCACGTAGGGAGGGTCTGCGGCTGAACGCGGGCAGATCGGGAACGGTCGCGGTCATTGCCGTGGCCTTTCGTGAAAGTGGTGGTCAGAGGGTGAAGCCGGTCGGGAATGGGTCGCTCGGGTCGAGCAGGTACTGGGCGGTGCCGGTGATCCAGGCGCGACCGGTGACGGTCGGGACGACCGCTGGGACGCCCCCGATCGTCGTCTCCTCGATGAGTCGCCCTCGGAACCGGGTCCCGATGAACGACTCGCTGATGAACTCCTGACCCAGCCCCAGCCTGCCCTGGGCGTGCAATTGCGCCATCCGAGCCGATGTGCCCGTCCCGCAAGGGGAACGATCGAACCAGCCGGGGTGGATCACCATCGCGTGCGGCGAGACGTGCTCGTCGGCGCCCGGGGCGAGGAGGGCGACGTGGTGAAGGCCGCGGATGTCGTCGTCGGTGGGGTGCCGAGGAGGATCGGTCTCGTCGATGGCGCGCATGATCGTCATTCCCGCCGCCATCAGGTCGTCGCGGTGAGACCGGTCGAAAGGGATGCCGAGGGACGCCGTGTCGACGAAGGCGTAGAAGTTGCCGCCGTAGGCGAGGTCGTAGGCGACCCGGCCGTATCCGGGAACGTCGACGTGGGCGTCGAGGCGGTGGGCGAACGACGCGACGTTGCGTATGGTGACCGACTCGGCGGCTCCGTCGTTCACCGCGACCGACGCCGTGACGAGACCCGCGGGGGTGTCGAGCCGGATGATGGTCTCCGGTTCGGTCACCGGCACCATCCCGGTCTCGACGAGAACGGTCGCGACGCCGATCGTCCCGTGGCCGCACATCGGCAGGCAGCCCGACACCTCGATGAACAGGACGCCCCAATCGGCGTCGTCGCGGGTCGGGGCCTGCAGGATCGCGCCGCTCATCGCCGCGTGTCCGCGCGGTTCCGTCATCAACAGGGTCCGAAGGTGATCGGATTCGGCGAGGAAGCGAACGCGACGCTCGGCCATGGTGGCGCCAGGCAGAGGTGGGACGCCGCCGGTGATGACGCGGGTGGGCATGCCCTCGGTGTGGGAGTCGACGGCGTGGAAGACCTGGCGGCTGCGCATGATCACACCGTCCCTTACCGAAGCCCGGCCGACAAGGCTCGCTCGGTGTGCCGCCGGACATCGGCGTCGGCTGCGACGTCGAGGGGCAGGCGGGGCGGGCGGCAGGCGCCTCCGGTGCGTCCCGCGAGGTCCATCGAGAGCTTGATGGCCTGCACGAACTGGACGCGGGAGTCCCAGCGCAGCAACGGATGCAGGGTCCGATAGAGCGGGAGCGCGCGGTCGAGATCGCCGTCGAGGGCCGCGCGGTACAACGTGACGCAGGCGTCGGGGAGGGCGTTGGGGTAGCCGGCGACCCAGCCGACGGCGCCCGCCAGGAGCATCTCGACGAGCACGTCGTCGGAACCGACCAGCAGGTCCAGACCGGGTGCGGCTTCGGCGATCTGCCAGGCGCGCCGTACGTCGCCGCTGAACTCCTTGACGGCCACGATGAGGCCGTCGCCGTGGAGCCGTCCGAGCAGTTCCGGCGTCAAGTCCACTTTGGTGTCAATGGGGTTGTTGTACGCGACGATCGGGACGCCGGACGCCGACACGCGACGATAGTGGTCCACAACGGACTCCACGTCGGCGCGGTAGGCGTTGGGCGGCAACAGCATGACGGCGCCGCAGCCGTGCGCGGCGGCACGGTCGGTGAGACGACGGGCCTCCTCGGCTCCGTAGGCCGCGACGCCGGGCATGACTCGGTCCGCGCCCACGGCCTCGACGGCGACGGCGAGCACCCGGTCGCGTTCGGCCTCGGTGAGAGTCTGGTACTCCCCCAGCGATCCGTTGGGAACGACGCCGTCGCAACCGGACTCGACGAGCCAGGCGACGTGCTCGGCATAGGCGTCGAAGTCGACGCCGCCGTCGGCGGTGAAGGGCAGGGCGGTGGCGACCATGACGCCGCGCCATGGGGTGGTGCGCACGGTTATCTCCTTAGTGTTCGGTGGGGTCGGTGGCGAGATCGCCGAGCCGAATCGGTTGTGCGATAAGGCGACGCGGAGGCGTTGCGGACGGAGCCAGGCCGGCGAGTCGCGCCACCGCCGCACCGCAGACGCGGCCCTGGCAGGGCCCCATTCCGGCGCGCGACAGCAACTTGACGGTGCGGGTGTCGGTCGCGCCGAGGGCGAGCGCGGCGGTGATCCGCTCGACGGGCACCGATTCGCACCGGCACACGATCGTGTCCTCGTCGAGCCAGCCCGGCCAGCCGTCGCCGACTGGGAACGCCGCGGCGAGTCGTTGGGCGAAGCGGCGCAGGGCCGCGCGGCGAGTGAGCAGTCGCCCCGGTGGCCGTGTGCCCGTGACGGCATACCCGGCCAGCGCGCCTTCGGCGAGGCTGAGTCGGGCCCCTCCGACGCCACAGACCTCCCCGACCGCGTAGACGCCGGGCATGGAGGTGCGCTGCGTCGCCGACACGGCGACGACCGGTGTCCCGTCGGGGCCGGGCGTCACGTCGACGCCGAGAGTGAGGGCGAGGTCGAGTCGCGGGGTGAAACCGTGCCCGATCGCCAGGGACGCGCACGGCACGCGCTTCGCTGATCCGGGTTTGATTCGCCAATCGGCGTCGACGGTGGCGATCGTGACGGCTTCGAGGCGCTCGGTGCCGTGCGCGGCGACCACCGTTTGTCCGAGGTGATAGCCGATGCGGTGGCGAGCGAGTGCCGCGGCGTACCCGCCGCTCTCGGCCGCGCGGGACGGGGCGCCGAGCAGGCGGACCAGGTCACGGCCCGGCCGGTTCGCCTCGTAGACGCCGAGGACGTCACCGCTGGCGCTCGCGAGGCCGGTCGCGACGGGCAGCAGGAACGGGCCCGTTCCGGCGACGACGACGGGGCCGTCGATGAGGACGTCCTGGCCGGTGAGCAGGCTCTGGGCCGCTCCGGCGGTGTAGACACCGGGCAGTGTCCAGCCGGGGAACGGCAGGACGCGGTCGTGCGCGCCGGTGGCGAGGATGAGCGTCGTGGCTCTGAGCGACACCGGGGTCGGGTCACGGTGGCCGCGCAGGGCGTGGACCGTGAACGGGTGTCCTGATTCGATCATCCACACTCGGTGACCGTTGAGGCGATCGACCGCGTTGAGGCGCTTGTGGAGTTTCGCGTACTCGCGGGCTCCGTGGGCCGGTTCTCCCCCGTCCCGATGGCGGAAGTACTGGCCGCCGGGGCGTTCCGCGTCGTCGAGCAGCGCTACCCGCGCGCCGTGTCGGGCGGCGGTCGTGGCGGCGGCCAGACCGGCGGGGCCCGCGCCGATGACGACGACGTCGTAGGTCATGCCGTCGCCTCCTTCGTCACGACGTCACCCGGAGCGGCGGGGACCAGACAGGCCCGTACCCCCGGGACGTCGTTGAGCGTGACGCGGCAGTCGAAGCAGACGCCGATGCCGCAGAAGACGCCGGCGCCCGCGAAACGCGGATGCCCCGCCGCGATCGCGGCGGCGGCGATGCTGCGGCCCGGCGTGAACTCGACGAGTTCGCCGTTCACCGTGAAAGTCGGGCTCATCGTCATCCTTCGAATCGTTGTGGAGAGAACGGGGTCAGGTCGACGTCGGCGTCCCCACCGGTGATCGCCGCGACGAGGCCCGCGCCGGTCGCCGGGGCCAGCCCGACACCGGCGCCCTCGTGGCCCGTCGCGTGCCACAGGCCCGGCACCCGGTAGTCCTGGCCGATGACGGGCAGATGATCGGGACTGTAGGGCCGGAACCCGCAGTAGGCCCGGATCACCGGGACGTCCGCGAGCACCGGGAAGAGCGCGACGGCCCCGGCGGCGAGCCGACGCATGGCCGACGCCGACACGGCGTTGTCGAAGCCGACCCGTTCGCGGCTGGCGCCGATGAGGATCGGGCCGGACGGCGTGCCCTCCACGACCGGCGAGGTGTGGAACGCGCCGTCGTCGGCGGCCACGTCGTCCACATAGTCGGCGGTGTAGACCTTGTGCCGGACCAACGGCGGGGCGGCGGCCGTCACCAGGACGACGCCGCGGCGCGGCCCGACGGGAATGGGCGCCCCGAGGACGGCGGAGAGGTCCCCCGCCCGGGCTCCGGCCGCGTTGACGACGGTGCCGCACGAGTAGTGGCCGTGGTTCGTGACCACGCCGATGATACGTCCACTGTGGGATGTTATGGCCTCGGTGACGGTGACCCCGGTGTGCAGATCGACGCCGGGGGTCGCCAACAGCGCGGCGGCTGCCACCGCGGGCATCAGCTGCGCGTCCTGCGCGTAGTACACGCCTCCGGCGAGACCCGGATGGATGTTGGGTTCGACGTCGACGCAGTCGTCGACGACGTGGACGTGCACCCCGGCGAGCGACTGGGATTCGGCGAGGCGGGTGAGCCGGGCCAACGCGGCATCGTCCCGGGCCGCCACGAGGCCGCCCTTGGCCTCGTATTCGATTCGCGGACCGAGGGAGTCCGCGAGGTCGCGCCAGAGTCGGGCGCTCCACAACGCGAGATCGAGCTCGGGGCCGGGGGTCTTGTCGGAGACGAGGAGGTTGCCCTCGCCCGCGCCGGTGCTGCCACCGGCGACGCCGCCCGATTCGAGAACGCACACCCGCAGGCCCGCGCGGGCGGCGTAATGCGCGACCGCGGCGCCGATGACGCCGGCACCGATGATCAGCACGTCTATGCCATATCTCCGCGAACTCACGACAGTAGTATGTCACATGTTATTGGGGCGTGGTCCAGCCCTGGGACACCGCGTACAACGCCGCCTGAGTCCGGTCGGCCACCCCCAGCTTGCGGAACACCGCCGACACGTGCGTCTTGACAGTCTTCTCGGTAACCGACAGTCTCGCGGCGATCTGCCGATTCGTCAGCCCCGTCGCCAACAGATCCAGTACCTGGCGTTCCCGCGCCGTCAACAGGGCGCGCGGTGCCGCGGGCGCCACCATCGCCGCGGCCGCCTCCGGAGCGAACAGGATCTGACCGTCGTGAACGGATCGGACGGCTTGCGCGAGCCCGTCGGGATCGATGTCCTTGTACAGGAAGCCGGCCGCGCCCGCCGCCATCGCCGACCGGACGCGGGCCGGGTCGCTCACGGACGTCAACACGATCACCTTCACGGTGTCGCTGGCCGCGCGCAGCGCTCGCAGCACCTCGACGCCGTCCTGTTTCGGCATCTTCAGGTCGAGCAGTACGACGTCGGCACCGGCCTCGACGAACGCGACCGACTCGGCGGCGTCGTCCGTCTCGCCCACCACCGTCATGTCCGGTTGCACCGACAGGAACGCCCGCAGGCCGCCGCGCACCACCGGATGGTCGTCGACGAGGACGACGCGGATCGGTTCACGCACCGGCGATCACGACGCGCACGGTCGACCCTTCCGGCCCCGACTCGATGGACAGGCGCCCGCCGAGCGCCTCCGCGCGTTCGCGCATCGTCTGGAGCCCGAGCCCTCGACTGCCCGCCTCCGTCGCGTCGAACCCCGCGCCGTCATCGGTCACGACCACGACCACCTCGTCGCCGCAACGGCCGAGCGAGACCGTGATCAGCGAGGGTCGGGCGTGCCGCACGGCGTTGTGCACCGCCTCCTGGACCATCCGCAGCACCTCCACTTCGGAGGCCGCGTCGACGGCCGGGTCGTCGGTCGCCTCGACCTCGGTACGGATGGAATGCAGCCGCCCCACCAATTCGACGTGCGCGCGGATCGTCGCGGCGAGTCCGTGCAGTTCCAGCTCGGCCGGTCGCAGCTCCACGATCACCGATCGCAACTCGGCGGCGGCATCGGCGGCGAGACGCTCGACCTGGTCAAGCTGATCGAGCGCGCCCCTCGGATCGACCTGGACGAGCGACGCGGCGGCGCGGGCGGTCAGCCGCAGGGAGAACAGTTTCTGGGAGACCGCGTCGTGCAGCTCGCGCGCCAGACGCGTCCGTTCCTCCACGACCGACAGTCGCATGCTGCGTTCGTGCAGGGTCGCGTTGGCCATCGCGATCGCGGCGTGGGCGGCGAACAGCGTCAGGACGCGTTCGTCGTCCGCGCTGAACTCGCCGTGGCCGGGGGTGTTGGCGACGAAGATGATGCCGACGACGGCGTCGCCGTCGCGGATCGGCACGCCGAGGAAGCCCGCGAGAACGGGGTGGGCCTTGGGCCACCATTCGAAACGTGGATCGGCACGCACGTCGGACAACCGGACGACGTCGCCCACGTCGAGCATCGCCGCCAGCATCCCGTGTTGACGCGGGAGCGGCCCGATCGCGTCCCACTGCTTCGGCGAGACCCCGTCGGCGATGAACTCCGCGAAGCCGCCCGAGTCATCGGGTATGCCGAGCGCCGCGTATCGCGCGCCGGCGAGACGACGCGCCGAGCGCACGATCACCGACAGCACCTCCGCGACCGACAGGTGGCTGGTGACCGCCTGCACCGCGCTGCTGACGGCTCGAAGTACCTCGTCGGAGCGTTCCCGCTCATCCATGTTCGCCAGCCTAAAGCGTGTGTCCCGCCCCTCCCGACCATCCATTCCGCTTGGTTGGGCAAATGTGTCGCTTGGTTGGGCAAATNNCGAAATNAGGCGTGTTTTCACCATTTGCCCAACCAAGCGGGANNTTTAACCAACC
>NZ_CBCRZX010000060.1:0-26118 GCF_965137155.1 Stackebrandtia soli | reverse complement strand
TCTCCCACCCGCTCGGTTCCCTCCCCGACCGATGCTGAGGGCAACGCGCAGGTCCCCTCTCTCAATCGGCGACACACCCGGCAGGCATAGTCCTCAATGGCCCATCCCCTGAGATCGCAACGTCAAACCGACATACGCATCGACATGCCCAGGCCTCAATGGAACACCGCCTACCCGACCCGACATGAGCACAGCACCGAGAGCCTCTGCTCCACAGGTCATCGACCTTCGTCCATCGAATGTGTTGCACCCTGTCGGTTCGGAAGGGCGTTCTTCCACAGGAGCCCAGGAGATCGGTAGTTCATGACCGACATCACCGATAGCACGGATATCAGGAACGTGGACGTTGCCCCCACAGAATCATCTGGTCCGCCGAAGGACATATGCCACGCAATCGGAGCGAGCACCGAAAGCGACGCCAACGCCACTAGCGCCATCGTCCCCCATCGCGTGGGACGCCGGCGCCGACGGTGTACACACGTGATGAAAACACCGATCATCACAACCGTGACTCCGCACTGGACCAGCCGAGTTCTGTCGATTACCGGGTCCGACAACAACTCGATCGCCTGCCAACCAGCCAGAACCGCGAACAGCACGAACCCGATCGTCAAACCCCACACGACCAGGCGCGCCGCGACCTGCTCGTCATCCAGTTGCTCCACGTCACTCCGCTCATCTGATCCGCACACACATCCATGCGCCGCTGGCACACCCGTGTCACGCGTACTCTCGCCGCATCTGAATCAGCGAGAACACAAGCGCCGTACCGAAAGTGGCCAACAGCGCGTCAGGCACGACGAACCACCAGCCCAGTTCCTCCGGACCCATAGTGCGACCCTGCCGGACTTCCGAGACGACGAACAAGATTGTTAGGAACATCCACATTAGCGTGAACAGAATACAAAGGACCATCCCAGCAATCGTTCCCCAGCGATGACCACGTCGAATCACCAGGAACAAAGCCAGCAACACTGCGATGCCCATGATCGCAAGGTTCATCTCGCCTCTAATGAGGCGATCGAGAACCATCTCATAAGCATCAGACCTGACATATCCAATCGAGACACCGATCTTCGCCAACGAAGCGATCAGGAACCCCACGGCGAACCAAGACCCCACCTGCTGACTGCTTTGCTTGCCCAGGATCACAGCAGCTCCCTCACACGGGGATCGTCAGTGGACTCCGCGACGATCTCGGCCGCCTCATCGTTCCTCGCCAGAGCCTCGAGGACGGCATCAACCGGATCCGCCCGATCCAGCTCCCCAAGCGGATCGATCACCGGAACCGGCGAATCCTCGAATGTCCACACACCATCGAGCTCCACATCCATGCGAATGATCGACTCGGCAAACTCGACAAGAACCTCCGTGTCGAACTCACCCCGCCGCAACAACGGCGCCAACGCCACCCAACCATTAGTCACATCCTGGGTGTAAATGATCGTGCTATCGGCCTTATATCCGCCATCGCCAGTAACCTTGTGGGCTTCGAGTCGTATCAAAGACTCACCGACGTCGATCAGCTCGTTGACGAAGTCATCAACCTTGGGAGACGAGGTGCGCGTTGCCAACGCGAGCGCCTCGCCCAACCGTTTTTGTGCGCCCGCGGCATAGTCAGGTACCCCACCCTCGTCACCGGTACCCGTCATGATCATCCACATACCGACCAATCCACGCGGATTCAGATAATCAGCGAAAAAACGTGACAGGTACTCGCCTCGGACCTCAGGATCGGGAAAACTGTCCTCAAGCTTATCGAGCACCCCCGACATTCGAAGGTCAAGCCGGGAACCATCCGCAGGGCACAAATGCGCGCTGGAGGCGGCAAACGCCATCCACTGGCCGTCCTCGCCGAAATCATCAGCGCCTTGCTCCACCATCTGATCCACCTTTGACTCATCCCACACCTCACAGATCGGCGCTACGCCAGGCGGCGGCCAGGAAGGCTCGGTATCACTCGGACCACCGAACTTCGCATCGAAGAAGTCGGGCCTTTCCTCCGTCGCAAAACACTCCGTCTCCATGCTGAACCGCACCGCGCCGTATTGATCCGGCCTCAATCTCGGATCCTCAAACTTGATTCCGAAGTTGTCGTATCCGGGGTAATCGGCCCAGAAGCTAGCGCCAACGGCGTGATTCCTAATTGCCGAGACGGCGATATCTTCTTCCTTCAGCGCCGCTCGGAATCTCTTGAACAGTGCATCACCATCACCGTCGTTCGCGTACGTCACAAAATCGCCCACCACACGCATCGTTCCATCGATCGACTGATCGAACATGTCCTGACATGAACCGACGTGCAAAGAACGACCTACGGAAGCATCATTATCGATAGCGAGTTGCTCTGCCAAGCTCACCATCGCCCCAGCCCGCTCCATCGGATCATCCTCCGGATGCGACGTCAAATACGAACAGGCACCCACTGCGGCCAGCACCACAACCACAACGCCCGCCCACTTCCGACCCCTCGTTTGCAACATCATTGGCCCTTTCGATTCGCCAGCGCCTAACTTAGGGTCACTCGGACCGCCGAAGTTCATGTCCGAGAGATCAACGCTCTCAAAGTCCTCGTCCGTATAGCAACTGGAGGTGACATCAAGAGAGATAAACCGGGGATCATCATCCGGGTACAATCTGTACAACCACCCATTGGAATCTGTTGCCCAAATAGCATCCGTTTCCGATGGTTCTACCGAATAGCCGGATGACTCAAGTTCGCCTCTGAGGGTGGACAAGAAGTCACTTCGTGCACGAGAATCAAAGTCAGATTCGATCACGAAGTCTCCTCTGAGGTAGTAAACACCTTCTATGTCAACGTCCAGGCTGTTCGTGCACGTAATTGCGTCGATATAAGTCCTACGCAGTTCCACGTCCACCGCGTAAAACTCCGCTTCGATCTGCCTCATGAGCTCTCTGGCAGCCTCAGCAACGTCCACTTCCGGAAAGCGGGACGCCGTCGTACACCCGGCCACCAAGAAAATAACCAGGACGATCGAAATAAGAGTCCTCACCTAGACTTACCCATCGTTTCCCGCATGATCTAACTCCGGATCACTCGGACCGCCGAAGTCCATGTCCGATATATCTACGCTGTCGTAATCATCGTCCGCATAGCAGGTCGAAGTCACCGAAAATTTGATGAAGCGAGGATCATCACGAGGAAAGATTCGGTATAGCGAGCCATGAGGATCCGATGCCCAAATATAATCGATGTCGTCAGATTGGATGTCATATCCACTTTCGACAAAGTGAGCATGTATTGATTTCATGAACTCCTTTTGCGCAGTCACGTCGAAATCAGCTTCGATCACGAACTCCGCATAGAGGTAGTAGGCCCCGTCAATATCAACATCCAAACCGTTGGTGCACCCGCGCGTACCGATACTGACCCGACGCAGTACCACCTCCTCCGTGTAGATCTCCGATTCCACCTGCCCTACCAGTTCTCCAGCAGCTTTGGCCACATCCACTTCCGGAAAACTGGACGCCGTCACACACCCCGCCAGCAACGTCACGGCCAGGGTACTAAGAATAAGTACTCTCACCAAGATCTACGCTTCCCGGCGAACGATCTACTAAGCAAGCTGAACAGAACTTCATTCATCCCGCAGAAGCAACTGCCACGGTCAGGATCTCCGCGCCTCGCAAGGTCTGCCGAAATGACCTCCCCAAATCACTTCACCAATTCATCGAGGCGGGGGTCATCGACCGTTTCCGCGACCGCAGCAGCCGCATCACCATTTCGGGACAGGGCCTCCAGCAACGGGCCAATCGGACTGGCGGATTCCGGTGCGTAAATGTCAAACGAGACCGGATCCTCACCACTGACTCCCCAGTTCCCATCATGAGCGTGATCGAATGCGAAGACCGCCTCCGCGACCGGAACGAGGAAGTCCTCATGCCACTCACCGAACCGTAGGAGCGGAACGATTACCGACCATCCATAGACGATAGGGCCGACCGATTCGACCTCCCATTCAACAGGTCCTTCCGTGGGTAGATACAGGATGTCGTAACTGCGCAGCTGGATCTTTTGATCCCCCAGCGCGATCAACCCCTCTGCATATTCCTCTGACACGTGGTCGCGACGACTCGTGTCCGTGGCTTCAGCCAGGGTCACGCCGAGTCCTTCCTGAGTCATCCCGCGCTCGTCCGCCTCCGCAACAGTCGCGATGTTGCCCCATAGCCCGATCAAGCCCTCTGGAGCCAAACCGGCCTCGTAGTAATAGGCCAACATGGAGACAGCCGGATCATCCATTTCAGGGTCATCTGAATATGCCTCACTCCAGGCCCAGAAGACATCAACGAAGAGCTCCCCGCCGGGATAGAGCGGATACGCGCAGGCAACATCCGTGTAGGTCTTCACTGCGATGCTCGCGCCAGACTGTCCGGACCGGGCTATAGCCCCCTCATCGAACGCGACATACTCTTCGGCTGTCCAGACACGACATAGATTCCGTACACCCTCAGGCAATGACACGTCATCACTGGCGGCGCACCCTCCCAGAACTACAGCAGCCAGCACTGCCGATATTGACCGAACCCACATAACTATTCCACCTCACTTGACACTGTTTGGAGCACCTTGCACGGCTTCGCTGAAAGCCATCTTCATTTGGCCAATGACTATGCTTTTCTCAGATTCACTCAAATCCAGGTCTGATTGTTCGAGCGCAGCATCCAGCCAATCCTCAGTCATGATTGCAACTGCCTCCTGTGTTTCCACGGCGCTGCTCGACTGCTCGGACAGGATTTCGTCTGCGAGCTTCTGGTCATGGCTCCCGACAAGCCATTCAACAAGCGCTGGGCCACCCCACTTGATGACTTTGTCCAGCACGGGTACCGGAGTCTTTTCGCCCAGCCATCGAAGAGCGCCTTGGGCGGCCTTTGAAGCCTGATGCTTGAGATCGGATTGGGACTCTACGAGGTTGCCATCACGTATTGCCTCAAGCTGCCCTTGCGACATTTCTCCGGCAACCGATCCATAGGCGGAGACTGCAGCAGTAACGCTCAAGTCGTCGTCACACTGTGCAACCGAAAACGCTGCAGTCGCTTCCATCGAACCAAGCACTTGGGACATCGCGGCCTCATCGTGTCCCAGAACCTGCATCCACTCATCTGTCGACGATATCTGACCGACGTTTCCATGCCGTTCAAGATTCAAAGGCTCCCCGTTGATTGGGGGCATCCAGTCCGCGTCTTGCGAGCTGTCGTCAACATAGGCTCCATAGAAATCAGAGCTGTAGTTTGACGTAATGTCGGCGAAGTTGTCGACCATCGAACTAGCTCGGGCGTCTTTTCCTCCAAAATCTTCGGGATTTGCGGCGACGTGTTCGATCAGACGTTCTGTAACGTTCGTCATTTCAGTCGTATGCGAAGGAATGGTATCTGCCGTCGAATAGTCGGTGTTCGACGGCAATCCTGTGCAGGCAGCTTCGATAGCGCCGCCAGCAATATCACCATTGACTCCGTCATATCTGGAGTAATCAGTCCCTCGATATTCCGTTTCGGCGCTGTAATCTGTGTCGGTGGCATTGTCAAGCACATATTCGAGCGGGTCCGGACACCTTATCTCTTCGCCGTCAACCTCAATGACCTCGCCAGTTTTATTGAACAGTTGTATGGCAGCTTCAGGGTTATGATCAACAGCAAGGAGGCCAGCGTTTAGGGGATTAATAGCAATCTTTTCATCGAAGTTCGGAATGTCGCCAGGCAGAGAGTCCGCGCCTACCGACCACGACTCTTCAAAGTTGTCAGATTGCAATTCAGAATCCAACGCCATCATATGTTGTGTTACCGGCACTATGAAATCGGGATCATACTCGCCGTGCCGTAGGAGCGGCGCGAGAAGCTGATAGCCCGTCAATCCAACGGCCTGGCCCTGGTCGCCTACGGAAACGATGTGGTTCTCAGATCCCTCGGCCATCAGATCATCAATCCACTCATCGCTCACATGAGGTTCATTATCCTTATCCGTTGCGGTTGCAAGCGCAATACCTAGTCCTTCATATAGATCCTGAACTTGAGGATCGCCGTCTTCCGATGTAAAGGCAGTCTGATTCACGATGGTTACAAGAGTGTCACCTCCAACTTTTTCCATCAATGTTGTCGCGAATGCCGGGTCACCTTCATTTTCCGCCAGCATTTCATTGAGTTCTTCAACCTCTTTGTCTGAAAGTTCACCATCGTCAAACATCGCGGCAGCTATGGTGGCTTCAACAACCTCGGGGTTAGCTTCCGGAGAACTGAAAAAGTCATCGTTCTTCGGATCAGAGCTTGTGAACTCCTCAACTAGAACAAGTCGGAAATCTTCGTCAGCTTCCTCTGCCTGTGCCAGACAATCCGCGATTATCTCGACGTATTCAGTACAGGTAGCCGCATAATCCCGTCCTGTGGATTCCTCCCACTTCTCAATTGTGGCAGAAAGGTGTTCGTAGGATTGGTTCCCGTTTGGAGTTATCTGAGGGTGCGTGACGTATTCACCGTCGAAGATCAATCCATAAGATTCAATATCCTCGATCGCCCCTTTAATCTGATCATGACACCCTTTCCACCGGTCACCGATCTCCCGAACAAGACTCGCCATGGCTCTGGATTGATTGCTGCAACGCCCGAACCGACCTGACAGCAAGTCGAAGAGCAGGGTCGCATCCGCAGATGCGGCACCCGTCCAGCTTTCTTCGGAATCCGCTGTCCAGATTCTGTTTCGTATTCCAGTCTCAATATCGGAGTGAAATTCTTCGGCATTATCTGCATCACTGTCCCAACCATCCGCCGAGGCAAGGAAGGCATCAACATCAAAGGCTAGAAATTCCTTGTAGTTCATTTATCTACTCCATAGAATTACATGGCCAAGTTCGACATATTTGATTTCACGGCTCTCGTTCAACCAGCTCACCGACTCCGCTGATCCCCACAGCGTTGTTTCCATCAACGAAAGCATAGGCATCGGCAGCGTTCTTCAAACCCGTGCGCAGATACTGACAGCGATCTGGGAGTTTGTTTGTCTTCGTCTCCCACTGATCTAGAACCTCTGCCAACGCGGCTTTGGATGCGAAGCCATCCATCACAAGTGCGGCTTCTTCGAAGGCTCGCCAACCTTTGGTCACAGCCTTTGGAAGCTCAGATTCGATCGCTTCGATGTCGACAACGGCGACGTTCAACGAATCGGTCTGAACTTGAACCTCTCCCCAGCCTGTGTCTCCATCGACTCCTGTACCGGCTGGCACAATGATCGGATCTCCGTCAGCCATAACTTGTGTTCCTTCCTGGATATGCGTTCCAGTGTTTCGCGGGTCCGCCTGCGTGCGGATCGGCGCTTCGATTGCACGTCACTGATCCCCACTGGAGCGGCGATCTCCCTACGTGGCTTGTCTTCCTCGGAACGAGCTTTGTCGTCCGTGGTCGCGGGCGTCGATTCAGCTTCCGTCGGAATAGCCGGGCCGGCCGTAGGGGAGACAACATCAACCGCATCCCCGTCCGCCCTGGTCATCCGGCGTGACGGGGTCGGGCTCCAGCTCTCGCGGTCTTGCTGGGAGAAGCCCGTTCCGGTGGAGGTCAACACTGGGCCCGAGTCGTGGGGACCATGCGGCGTACCAGCACGGATCACCGACGGGACCACGGAGGGATTCGTCAGCCCGAACGCACCGGTCGTCTCGACTTCGGTCTCGGCGAAGGCTCGACGCTGCGGCTTCTCAGGGCTGCTATCGCCGAGCAGCAGGCGATTCACTATGTCCTGACGGGACTCGCTTGAGCGCATCCGGCTGTTGATCCGGCCGTGACCATCGCGGCTCCGTGATCGGGCCGGATCAGAGGAACGCGCGGTATCTCGCTGGGTGGTGTTCAAGGCTGCGGGCGCCATCGGGCCGCTCATGGGCGTCGCCGGTTCGATTGACGGCCTCGCCTCCATCACCGGCGCGGATGGCTGGGAAGGTGTCGAAGTGCCGACCACAGACTGAAGCTCGGGACCGCCCTCAGCACGGGCGACCCCATCTCTGCTTTGTTCACTGTTCTCACTGGACTGTTGCTCGGCGTGGGTCACCGTCTCCTCGGTCTGCTCGTCAATGCCAAGAGCGACAGAGGAATCAATGGCGGTGACACGCGGGTCTGGCAGGCTCGGCGCTATGGCCGATGTCGCTGCAGCGGGTGCCGCAGGTGGGGCGACCAGGTGGCCGGCCGCAAGTTGTCGGAAGGTCTCATCCGCTCCAGTGAGAAGCTCCTGGAGTTCTTGGCGCACCATGTCGCGAGCTTGAGTGACGGTGGCAGGTTCGTCGTCATCGACGTTGCTTTGCCAGTCGGCGTCCTCTTCGTACAGGTCCGACGCTTCGTCACGCACCCGGACCATCTCCAGGGCGATCTCGCGCATTCCGTCGCTGTTCGATGCCGCGGAATCCGACAGCACGTGAAGCAGCCTCGCGAGGACATCCAGCTCCGAGAGCGCTGCCGTCACCGCACCACCGCGCCATGCCGAGCCCAGGGCGTCAGCCAGTTCCCGGATCCGGGCTTCCAAGGCGGCCGAATCGTCGCGAATGGAGACGAAGCCGTCCCGCATGCCATTCCACGGGTCAACTGTCCAGGAGACCGCGATTTCGTGGTATTCCTCGGTTGTCAAGCCCACCAGGGAATCTGAGGCCTTCGCTGTCGGGTCGCTCATCTGCTTTCCTAATCCCCCGCGCGTGTTCCGGGCCCGCCGTCCTGGCCTTCGAACGCGCGAGTGGCAGCCGTCCTCAACTGGACGTCGAGGTCGTCGTACTGCCCGGCCGCAGTCGACAACCCGACCGACAGTGCGGTCAAACGGGCGCGCACCTCGGCAAGGACTGCGACGTGGGCCTGAAGCCTGGACTGCTGCGACTCACCGATCGCGGTGCCCTGCTCGTACTTCCCGCTGTTGGTGAAACCGTTGCCGACAGGTACGGCATGACCCGCGATACGACGTTCCGATTCGGAAATCGACGCGCACACGTCGTCCTCCAAAGAGGCAACGACGGACCTCACTGCGGCAAGGTCGATCTCGACGTCATGGTTCACGCACGCCTCCAGTGAAAGGTGGACATATTCCTATTTGCTGAATCAGGTTAGCGCCCGACCGCAAACATGAAGATTCGCTAGAACTAGGGTTCCTGCTGGGATCGCGAGCGAAGTGATCGGAAGCTTAGGGCGGCGGATAAGGCGAGTCCTGAGCGATGGAGTCGGCCCATGGCGTCCGCTGCGAAGGGATCGTTCCGTTCAAGCCAACGGAGGCTGCGCGCTTCTTACGGCGGAGCGCGAGGAGCGAGACACCAGCGGCGAGCGCGAGGGTTCCGCCGCCGGCGGCGAACCACCATAGTGGAACACCGCCCGAAGCCGAGACCACCGCGGCCTCATCGCTCGAATCGGGAGACTCATCCCCCGACGACGGCTGAATCGGATTCGGCTCAGGATTGACATCGAGGTCGGGATAGTCCGGAATTGGGGGAACCTCAGCTGTCAAGGCCTTGTACGGGTTGACAATGCCAGAGCCGAAAACATAGTCAGGGGTGTCGTCAGTCTGCTTGTCCGCAGTCCGGAACAGGCGCCAGGCGATTTCCTTGCGACCCATATCTGGCCACTGTGCCTTCATTAGCGCCACTGTCCCAGCGACTATCGCCGAGGCTGCTGAGGTACCACCATCACCACGCTCGTAACCGCCACCGGGCCGAGCCAAGTCCATCTCGGCGCCTGGCGCCGCAAGCATGACCCCGTGCCCTGTAACGGAACCATCCCATGCTGTGTCACCTGGGCCCGAGCCCGATACCGCAACCATGAAATCCCACGAAGCAGGTTCCCGAACGGCGATATCACCATTGGCTTCATTCCCGACGCCAGCAATGATCGGGATGTTCCGCTCGTCAACGATCTCGTCAAACACGGCCTCGGTCTCGTTGCTGAACGAGCCACCGATCGCGGTCAGAATGACATCGGCTCCATTGTCAGCGAGCCAAAGCGCGCCCTCACGCAGATCATCATCCGAGAAAGTCGACTCACCCAGTTCGGTGACGAGCCCGTTCGGGGCGATACCGGCCGAGATGATCCGGGCCTCCGGAGCGATACCCAGGATCCCATCCCCGTTGCCCGGCCCATGGCCATGACCGACAAGGAAGGACGCCATCGCCGTACCGTGGCCGATCGTGTCGTTCAGGCCGTCCTCGCCACCGGGCCACGACGACCAACCCGCATCGATCGAACCCTCCAAGTCCGGATGCGTCGCATCCACACCGGAATCGAGGACACCGATCGTCACGCCATAGCCACGCGTGATCTCGTGGGCGTCGGCGACACCCAACTCATCGAACCACCACGCGTCATCACGCACCTCATCCCCGAACGCCACACCGGGCACGGCCGCCGCGAACGCGACCACCACACCAGACAACAAGGACAGTGCGGAGATCGATCGACGCCTGCGGCGTGA
Source organism: Stackebrandtia soli (assembly GCF_965137155.1). Taxonomy (NCBI): domain Bacteria; kingdom Bacillati; phylum Actinomycetota; class Actinomycetes; order Glycomycetales; family Glycomycetaceae; genus Stackebrandtia; species Stackebrandtia soli. The sequence goes on along the minus strand of NZ_CBCRZX010000060.1, from coordinate 15,686 downwards.
AGTCACGAGTCTCGGCCTTTCGTAGCTCAGCCCCGAATTGGACTTGGATATAGGAATGGGACAGGCGACGCCGCCAGAGTGGCGAACCTGCCGAGGGTGTGGAGTTTTTGGCCGCGGGCTCCGCGAGGGCCGGACCGGGGTGCGTGGCAGGGGCAGAGCCCGGTCCGGGGTCTCGGGGGTGCCCGTCGAAGGGACGGGCGAGGGGGTGAACGTCTACATGAGAGTTACTGGGGTGGCGGGGGCTGGTTGCCCTGCCATTGCGGCGGGCCCTGCTGGTGGCCGGGTTGCTGGACCGGGGCTCCGGGGCTGTCCGGGAACGAAGATCCATGCGGGACCGGCGATCCCGGCTGACCGAAGGACGCCTGCGCCGAGGTCTGGTTCGGCGGGCCGAACCCCGGCGCACCGACCGGACCGGTGACGGGTGAAACCGGAGCGTTCGCCGCTGCGGACTCGGCCGACTTCCTGCGGCGGACGGCGAGAACCGCCACCACGGCCGCGATCACCAGAACACCACCACCGGCCGCGAACCACCACAGCGGAACACCACCCGAAGCCGAGACCACCGCGGCCTCATCACTCGAAGCGGAAGACTCATCCCCCGACGACGGCTGAATCGGATTCGGCTCAGGATTGACCTCCGCGTCGGGGTCTGACGGCATGGGGGGAACCTCAGCCGTCAAGGCGGCCACCGGATCTACAATCCCGTACCCGAACTCGGCATCCGCTCCATCGCCGTCCTCGTCCGCTGACGCGACAAGCCGCCAGATCATTTCCTTGCGTCCCATGTCTGGCCATTGCGCCTTCATCAAAGCCACAACTCCCGCAACAATTGCCGAAGCGGCCGAGGTACCACCGTCACCGCGGTGATAGCCGTGGTCCAACCACGCCAAATCCATCTCCGAGCCGGGGGCGGCTATTGCCACACCTGCCCCAGTAACCGAACCATCCCAGGGAGTGGCATTGGGCCCGGATCCGGACACCCCCACCACGAAGTCCCACGCTGCCGGTTCGGCAACAATCACGTCCCCGTTGGACTTGTTTCCGACGCTCGCAATGATCGGGATGTTTCGCTCGTTCGCGATCTCGTCAAACACCGCCTCGGCCTCGTTGCTGAACGAACCACCGATCGCGGTCAGAATGACATCGGCTCCATTGTCGGCTAGCCAGAGCGCACCCTCGCGCAGGTCATCATCCGAGAAGGTCGACTCGCCAAACTCAGTCACGAGCCCGTTTGGTGCGATACCCGCCGAAATGATCCGAGCCTCCGGTGCGATGCCCAGGATCCCGTCTGCGTTCCCATCACCATGGCCATGCCCCACAAGCAGAGACGCCATCGCCGTACCGTGGCCGATCGTGTCGTTCAAACCGTCCTCGCCACCAGGCCACGGCGACCAACCCGCATCGATCGAACCCTCCAAGTCCGGATGCGTCGCATCCACACCGGAATCGAGGACACCGATCGTCACGCCATAGCCACGCGTGATCTCATGGGCGTCAGCGACACCCAACTCGTCGAACCACCACGCGTCCTCACGCACCTCATCCCCGAACGCCACACCGGGCACGGCGGCCGCGAACGCGACCGCCACACCGGACAGCAGGGTCAGTGCTTTGGTGGAGAAGCCCACGGGCTTAACCCTTCCAGCCGTCGGGGCCGAAGTATCGGCCGATGTCGCGTCGCGACACTCGAGACGATTGTTCCCGGTTGGAGCCGATGACGCCAGGCACTACCCGGTCGCGGATCTCGTCGAACCACTCGCCTTCCATGCCCTGGTTCTGCGGGGTGACGCCCGCGAGGATGTCGCGTCGCTGCTGGCGGCGCTTCGCGCGGGCCTCCCGACGGTCGTCCGCGGCGGAGGTGGTGGCGGTGACTCGGCGCCCGATGACGGCGCTTCCCGGCTCGGTGCGCGGCATCGGGGTGGCGCGGGTCCAGGTCCGGTCGGCCTCCTTCAGTCCGGAGGACACGATGCCGTTGCCGGTCAGCGATCCCGCTCGGAATCCGGGACGCTGTGTCGGGGCCTGTCCGTCGACGCGGCGGGCTCCTATGACCCGTCCGCCGGGGCGGGGGTCGTTCGGCTTCGTCGTGTTGTCGGTCGCGACTCCACGGTCGCCGATGACGCCGCGACCGGTACGCGCGTCGAGGTCACGGGCGATCGCCTCCGCGAGGGCGTTGGAGCGTCCTGTGGAGCTCGCGGTGCGGGGTGCGGTGTTTCGCTTGCCGGCCTTGCCCTTTCCGCCAGCGGACTGCTGCGGAACCACGGCCCGGCGAACCGAGGAGTTACCGGTGGAGCCGGGGCGTGCCGGGTTGGATGCCGTCCGGGAGTTGGGTGTGGGCGCTTGGCCGCGACTCGGCGAACCGGCGCCGGGGCGGCCGGGCGCCGACGGGTTCGTCCCCCGAGGGCTGGTGCCGCCGGTCCGCTGCGGCTGTCCGGCGGTCGGTCGGCCAGTTGCCGGGTTCGACCCCGGCCGTGAGCCGGGCGTGGAAGGCGGGCGAGCACCAGGCGTGCCCTGGTTCGGCCCCGGGCGCAGGCCGGGGGTGCCGGGGCGTGGGCCGGACGGTGTGGTGGGCGCCGGCGGGCGGGCTCCCACCGGCCCGGACGCGGGTGGACGGGCCGCCGGGGGCGTCACCGGGTTGCTGCCACCGGGCGGGGCCACGACGGGTGGAACAGAGGGGCCCGCACCGGGAGAAGGCACCGGTGTCGTCGGAGCCGGTGCCGGTGTGGTCGGTGCCGGAGCGGGAGTACCGGGGCCCTGCAGATCGGGGCCGCCGGCGGGCCGGTCGAGACCGTCCACACCGGGACCGGAGACCGCCGGGGAACCGCCGAAGCCCGGGTCATAACCACGGGTACGTTCATCCAGCGAGATGTCCGGAGAACCACCGTTCCAGGTCGGTCCCTCGAAGACCGGGGGTTCGTCCATCCGGGTCGTGTGCTGGATCTGGTAGACGATGCTCGCGGTCTCCAGTTCCTCCCGCGCCTCGTCGGCGATGTCCGACTGCACCTGGTCTATGCCCGGAAGCTGGGAGTTCGGATCCCCAAGGGAATCGAAGGCATGCGGGTCGTCCGAGTGCATGCCCAGCGCCGCGTCACGTTCGGATTTGAGACCGTCGATGACGGGCTTGACCCGCTCGACCTCGGTCGCCATCGTGTCGAGGGCGTAGTGATGCGCGTCGGCGTTCTCGATCATCGCCTCAAGGCTATCCGTCATCAGCGTGAACTGGCCCTCGACGACCGGTGTTACCTGCGGGGAGGAGTAGTTCGCGTTGAGGGTGTCCAGGTCGCCATTGAGGACATCGCGCTGTTCGATCAGCAGATCGCGGAGCTCACGGCAGGCCTCGGCGGCGGCCTTTAGCTGCGGCAGGCTGTCGTGGTCGGCGTCGACGATCGCGGAGATCGCGTCGAGGTTGAGACCGGAGAGATTGTGGTACGACCCGCCCGAGGGGTCGCCGTAGTCCTGAGCCATGGGAGATCCTTTCGGGGGTCAGCGGTCGAAGCGGGTGGGGTTGCCGTGCGGGTCGAACTCGGGGGTGGCGTCGAAGGCCGTGACGAGCCGGCCGGAGCTGAGCTCGTCCCCTTCCACGGACCGCTCGGAGATCACGGCGAGGCCGGTCGCGAACTGCACCATCGACCGACGCATCGCCTCGGTCCACGATTTGATGCCCTCGACATTGGTCAGCAGCTTCTGACCCGCGACGCTGCCGGCATAGTCGGCGCCGGAAGTTCCGATCGGCGCGGTAGAGGTCATGTCCAGACCTGCGTCAGATCCGCCGTCCCCTCCCAGCTTCGCCAGGATCGCGTCCACGCGTGGAATGACGTTCTCGTGAACCTCGGCGTAGACCTTTTCCGCGAGACCGCGTACGTCGGTCGGATTGATGTGAATGTCCTGCCGGGCGGGCACGTCGTTCATCGACCCCCGTGACCTTTCCATAGTAGATGCTTTGGTGGACACAAGCTCATCCCTTGTGTCCACTTGCACGCTACCATGCGGTCACAACCCATGATCGACACGGAGAGTGACAATCGGCCGCTTTGCGCTACGCCCAGTGACGCCACAAGGGACGAAGTGCGACGTCGCGACCCACGCCGCGATCGAGCGGAGCGAACGTTTCCGCAGTTCACGAAGGACGACATCGACCGTTCGGATGAGTCCTCGATAAGGAGGTCATACTTTCGGACAGTATGCACTCATACTATTGAACAACTCCGAAGTCTTGAATCATCCATAAAGGAAGAAAGGGGCGTCGATCGACTGTGGCGCAATGGATCCGTCCACACTGATTCAACGACGCGGAAATCGGGCCGGCCCCGACGACGAGAGCGCAGGTGGGCCTAGACGGCAGCAGCCCACTCCGACCGCTCCAGGACGCGGGAGTAACGGAGGGCATCCTGGGCGGGCGAAGTGGGCTCCTCGCCGACGGCCGGGGTAGAGCCGGCCGCTTATGTCTATTGTGCTCCGGCTCCGCTGGCGGTGCGGGACCGGTGCATCGACAGCACGTACTCGACCAAGTTGATCAGCACGTTCTTCGTCGAATCGCGATGCCGGGCATCGCAGTTGACGATCGGGGTCTGCGGCGGAACCGCCAGCGCCTCCCGAACGTCTTCGACGTCGTGGAACAGTTTGCCGTCGAACTGGTTGATCGCGATCAGGTACGGCAGCCGACGGTGTTCGAAGAAGTCAATCGCGGCGAAGCTGTCGGCAAGCCGCCGCGTGTCGACGATGACCACGGCGCCGATGGCACCGCGCACCAGTTCGTCCCACATGAACCAGAACCGGGTCTGTCCGGGGGTGCCGAACAGGTACAGGATCAGGTCGTTGTCGATCGTGATACGGCCGAAGTCCATGGCGACCGTCGTGGTCGTCTTCTGCGTCACGAGGTCGTTGTTGTCGACGCCCTCGCTGGCGGCAGTCATGATGGCTTCGGTGGTCAGCGGCGTGATCTCCGAAACGGATCCCACCAGCGTGGTCTTACCCACGCCAAAACCTCCGGCGATGACGATTTTCGCCGAGGTAACCCGTCCGTTTGTTGGGCGGTCAGCCACGTTCAGAGCCTCCGAAGTCCACTAAGCACTCGTTCGAGCAGTTCGGTGCCGACCATGTCGTCACCTTCGGGCGTGATCGCCGCCGGTTCGTGGACGGCAAGCAGCCCGTCGGCGGCCATGTCCGCCACCAGGACGCGAGCGACGCCGAGGGGCATCTGCATCCGGGCGGCGATCTCCGCCATCGACTGCAACCCGACCCCACACAGGCCGGCGATCGTCTGTTGTTCTTGTCCTGCAAGGAAGCCCCCGGAGCGACCACGTGCGGTCGTCTCCACCAGGGCCTCCATCGCGATTTCCAGCCGAGGCCGGGTACGACCGCGCGTCACCGCATAGGGACGCACTAGTGCGCCCGTGCCGACCGAATCATCACGATCGAGAACCATCGCTACTCCCAACACTGTCGTCACTTATGGACTGACAGTACGTCGTTGGCATTAATAGCCACATGTATCTGAAATCCTAGATATTTCACTATTTTTCTGTAATCGAAAGCCGACTAGACTCTACCCTGTCGGGTCGGCTAACGCACACCTTCGTTCGGCCTACTCCGGGCCTCCGGCGTCAGCGCCTGGCCGACGCGATCGACCAAGAGGGCCATTTCGTAACCCACCTGCCCGACGTCGCAGGTACGCGACGCGAGCACGGCGAACGACGAACCGTCACTGATGGACATCAAGAACAAAAAGCCATTGTCCATCTCCACAACCGTCTGCAACACGGCGCCGCCTTCGAAGCAGCGCGAAGCGCCCTGCGTCAGGCTCACCATGCCCGACGTCACCGCTGCGAGCTGATCGGCACGGTCTCGTGGCAGATTGCGCGACGCGGCCATCAGCAGACCATCCGCCGATACGGCGACCGCGTGGGCCACCCCCGGCACGCGTTCAGCGAACCCGGCAAGCAACCAGCCGAGATCCTGCACACCAGTCTGGGTCGTCATCTGTTGCGCTCCTTGCCTGCCCTGTTGGTCAGATTTGTCGTCATCGAAGTCTCGTTACCTCGTCCACGCTGGACTCCACGGTGATAAGCGGACAGAAGTCCACGAACCCCCTCGGGGTTTCGGCGAGCAACATTAGCCGATTGTTCCGATTCGGGTGCTTCCACCGCGCCCGGAACAAGCCGCTCCATCGGTCGCCGTTTGGGCAGACCGCCCGTAGTGGTCTCCTCGGCGGATTGCTCCGTCTTCTCCGCGGCTTCACGCCAGCCGCGGTCGGCCGCCGTCCGCCACGACTGGGAATCCACTTGCGACGGCATCGGGTCGAACTCCGGTACCTCCGGTGCTTCGGGGGCCGGGCCGACGCCTCCGCGGCGCGGCAAGGCGCCGAGGGACGAGGTTGCGACGGGCGCAGCCTCGACGGTTTCTTCGACCGTGTCGGTGGTCGGCGGGGTCAGCCCGCCTGTTTCGGAACCGCGGCCGATGTCGACGGACTCACCGTCCGTCGCGGGGCGCGGCGCTGGCGTGCTGGCCTTGAACCAGGCCGATTCCACTTCCCGGAAGATCGGCAACTCCATCGTCTCGTCCATCGCCGGAACTCGCGCACCGGCTCGTGCGGCCGGTTCGGCGGTCGCCGCCCCGGAATCTCCGGCCGGCCAACTCGGCGGGCCGTCGTTGTCTCCGCCGCGCGGTTTCGGAATCTCCGGCGCCGGGCCGGGGAGCGGCGCGGCGTCAAGGCGGATCATCGGCAACGCTATCGCACCGGTGTCGGCGGGGCCGTCGGCGACGATCTCGCCGGTGACTTCCATGATCTTGCGGCGCGGCAGGTCGCCCTGTCCGGTGTCACCCGGGTAGAACGACACGCCTTGCGAGCCAGGGACACTCGTCGCGTTGTCATCGCCACCGGTGCCGTTGGAACTCGCGAAACCGTTGAAGCCGGACGACGAGGCGTAGCCCGCGTCCGGAGCGGTTCCGGCCGAGTACGGCTCGAACATGTTCCCGGTGCCGCCACCGAGCGCCTGGCGCTGCGGGGGTGCGGCGACCGGGTCCGCCGGCGGACCGAAGTTGTTGCGGTTCGCGTCGCCCCCGGTGAGCAGGTGCGCCGGGAGGACGACCTCGGCGACGGTGCCACGTCCACCGGAACCCTGCTGGAGGGTGACGTTGAGTTCGTGACGTTCGGCGAGGCGCCCGACCACGACCAGACCCATCATTCGGGACGCCGAGATGTCGACGTCCGAGATGTGTCGGAGCTGGTCGTTGAGGTCGGCCAGCTGTGCCGGGGAGATGCCGATACCGCGGTCGGTGATGCGGACGAGGATCTCGTCGCCCACCTGCCGGGCTTCGGCGATGACGGCGCTGTCGGGCGGCGAGAACGACGTCGCGTTGTCGAGCAACTCGGCGATGAGGTGCACGATGTCGTTGATGGCGCCCGGTTCGACCTCCGAGTCGGCGAGAACGGTGCCGAACTCGACCCGGGTGTACTGCTCCACTTCCGACTGGGCGGCGCGGAGCACGTCACCGATCTGCGCCGAGGAGCGCTCGACACGGGTCGAGTCGGCTCCGGCGAGAACGAGAAGGTTCTCGTCGTTGCGGCGCATTCGGGTCGCGAGGTGGTCGAGCTGGAACAGTTCGGCCAAGCGGTCGGGGTCTTCCTCACCGCGTTCGAGCCTGTCGAGGTGGCCGATGAGGCGGTCGACGAGGTTCTGGCTTCGACGGGCGAGGTTGACGAACATCTGGGAGACGGACGCTCGCAGGGCGGCCTGTTCGGCGGCGATGCGGACGGCCTCACGGTGGATGTCGTTGAAGGCACCGGCCACGGTGCCGACCTCGTCCTGGTTGTCCATGCGCAGCGGGTCACCGAGCTCGTCGACGAGGTCGGCGGCGGTGCGTCGCCCGATGTTCTCGGTCTCACGGATCATCGCGACGGCTCGTGGCAGGTCGACGTGGGCGACCTCGAGGGCGCCTTCACGGAGTCGACGCAGACTCAAGGCCATCGATCGAGCGATGACGAGCGCGAGCATGACGGCGACGACGACGGTGACGAGCAGGACCGTGATCTCGACGAGGACTCGCTGGACGACGGAGTCGCGCGCGGCTTCGGCGAGTTCGACGGTCTGTGCGCCGAATCGCTGGGTGAACTCCTGGGAGACGTCGAGTCGGTGGTCGTAAGACCGCAGGAGGTCGTAGTGCTTGACGTCGAGTTTGCCCATCTTGCCGGCGTCGAGCGCTTCGGTCTCGAAGGTGCCGGCGCGTTGGGCTTCCTCGGTGGCGAGACCGTCTCCGCCGAAGAGGGCGGCGCGGACCGCATCGTCGGAGAGGGCGGTGATCTGCCGCATCGTGTCCATTCGACCGGCGCCGTACCGGACGATGTCGCGGTAGTGGTTTCCGACGACGGTCGAGGAGTTCAGGTCGAGCGCGGTCAGACGCAGCTGCTCGGAGTACTCGCTGTGCTGGGCGAGGAGTCCGGAGATGCGCAGGCTTCGGGAGATCTCCATATCGGTCGTGGATTCGGCCGCATATGTGTAGATCCCGCGCAATGCGTTGATCGCGTTCGTGTACGGGCTCAAGTCTCGGGTATGGAACTCACCGCTGACGACCTGATCGCGCAATGCCGGGAGGAGATCGAGTTCGCGCTCGATTCGGTTGATATCGGCTTGCAGATCGGGCGAGGTGACAGTGATGTCGCCGAGTGCCGCTTCGTAGACGGTTTGGAGTCCGATGCTGGTCTCCGTGGCCTCTTCGAAGTTCGCGATTTGTTCTTGGGATTCACCAAGGTTGATAGTGCCTTTATGAGCCTGGATTTCGGCTTCTTTGCGTTCAAACTGAAGTGCGTAGACGAGATCCGTCGCGGCGGAGTTGTATTTGACCATCGCGGTCAACTCGCCTGCGGCGATGGCCTGACTGGCCGAGTCGTACAAACGAATGCCCGAGATGGCCAAAAGCGCCACCAAAGGCACGATCAGAATGAGGACCAATTTGGAGCGAATGCGGACATCGACCAGCCGGGGCAGGCCGAAGCGGCGCCGCGGCGGGGCATCGGTGGCCTCCGTCGTGCTGCGCTTGCTCACCGTCACGGAACCTTCCTGGGGCTAAACGTATGTTGCCGAGATCTACGGCACTTTCATACACCGGGCTGTCAGATCTGACTCAGCCCCAGCGATTCCACCATGTGCGGCAATGAAATGGAAGGGCAGGGGGCCGTCATTAATTCACACGGACGACAAATCCGACATATTGATCGTCACAATTATTCACATGCGCCACGCGCGCCGATGAACGGGCCCCTTCCTAACCGGAAGGGTGATTCGACATCAGCCGTTCGGTCTAGTTTGCAATGCTCCGTTGACCCTCCGCGATAGTTGCCAGAGGTTATCGTCACGGAGCGCTGCGGGTAGCAGGAACGCGGGGGTGTTCTGGTAGGCGACGGGCCGGAGGAAGCGGCGCGCGGCGTCGGGTCCGACCGAGGTGTGGCCAGGGTTGGTGGAGGCCGGCCAGGGCCCGCCGTGGTGCATGGCCCAGGTGACGCTGACGCCGGTGGGCCACTGGTCGACGATGACCCGGCCGTTGCGACTCGCGAGCGCGCGGAGGACGCCGGGGGCGTCCGGGTCTTCATCGCCTCCGATGTGGACGCTGCCGGTGAGACCGCCGGGCAACCGGTCGAGGACGCGGCGCAGCTCGTCGGTGTCGCGGTAGGTGACGACGAGCGAGACCGGGCCGAAGCATTCGTCGAGGAGGGTCGCGGACCGGGCGTCGAGGTGGGCGGCGTCGACGACGTACAGGCCCGCCGTGGTGGCGTATCCGTCGCCGGGGACGGGTTCGACGAGGGTGGTGACTCCGTCGGTCTCGGCGAGGCGTTCGGTCGCGGCGGTGAAGCCGGTGACGATGCGGCGGTACAGCAGCGGGTGCGTCGGCGCCGTGGTGACGGCCGCGGTGAGCGCCGAGAGGTCGCCCTCCGGGACGACGAGCAGTCCGGGCTTGGTGCAGAACTGTCCACTGCCGAGGGTGAAGGAGCCGGTGAACCCGGTGACGATCTCGTCGCGCCGCTCGGCCCACGCCGCGGGCGTGACGATCGCGGGGTTGAGGCTGCCGAGTTCGCCGTAGAACGGGATCGGTTCGATGCGTCGCGCCGCGTCCCCCGCGAGGGCGCGCCCGCCCGCGACGGAGCCCGTGAACGCCGCGGCGGTGATCGCCGGGTGGGTGATGAGCCGTCGGCCGGCCGCGAAGCCGTGGACGACGGAGACGACGTCGGGGTGGCCCGCGTCGGTCAGGACCCGGCGGAGTATCGCGGCGACGCGAGCGCTCGTTCCAGGGTGGCCCTCGTGCGCCTTGACGACGACGGGGCAGCCGACGACGAGCGCGGAGGCGGTGTCGGTGCCCGCCACGGAGAAGGCGAACGGGAAGTTCCCCGCCGCGTACACGGCGATGGGGCCGACCGGGGTGTTCATCTTGCGCAGATCGGGCCGGGGAGCGGGCGCGGCGTCGAGGTCGGCGTGGTCGATGGTCACGTCCCACAGTTCGCCGTCGAGCATCGCCCGCCCGTACTGCTCCCATTGGACGGCGGTGCGTTCGAGTTCGCCGGTCAGCCGGGGGACGCCGAGCGCGGTCTCACGGTTCGCGGTGGCGACGAGTTCGTCGGCGTCGGCGCGAAGCGCGTGGGCGATGCGATCGGTGACGGCGGCGCGGTCGACGGGGGCGAGGGCGGCCCACGCGGTCGACGCCGCCTCGGCCGCGCGGCACGCGTCGTCGACGTCGTCGTCGGTGCTCGTCGGGATGGCGTCGGGTAGCGGCGCACCGGTGTGGGGGTCGATGCCGTGCAGGTCGCTCATGTCGTCACTTCCTTCGCTGTGGCATGTCACATCGTACTGATCGAGGGTGGCGCGTCGAGTACGGCCGGTGCGAGTCGTCCCGTTCTCTCGAATCACGTGTGCGAGTCGGCGGGCATTGCCTTGACGGGCTGGGGATTCCCTGAGCACCGGTGCCGTCCGACGGCCTTACCGGAACCACTCCGGGACCACCACGCGAACGCGCCGGACGGCGGGATGGTCGTTAAGGGGTATTGACTCCTTACATGTCCGTTGCGTGACCATTCGCGCCATTAAGAACTTTTTATGATGTTTTTAATACCCCATAGTGGGGCGAATACTGCGAAACGGGATATTTCCGTGCAGACAATGCCACACAAGGTGTGCGACACTGTCGCGTCGCCTCACGGCACTGTTGAATCGAACGGTCGGTGGTGGCCGATCCGGTTGTCCGGCAATGGTTGTGCCGTGCCCGACCATGACTATCCATCATCGACATACCACTAGCGAGCCTATGGGGGCTTGACCGTGACACACGTTGCACACTTCACCTATGGATGGGTCAATCCGTTCATGGGATTCGGTTTCGCCCTGGCCGGGTCTTTCCTCGGACTGACCTGCATGGTGCACGCGCGCCGACTCGAATCCGGCCGGGACCGTGTTCGCTGGCTGGGATTCGCGTCGCTGGCGATCGGGGGGACCGGCATTTGGATGATGCACTTCATCGCCATGATCGGCTTCACCGTCTCCGACGGGGAGGTCCGTTACGACCTGGACGTCACGATCCTGAGCCTCGCGATCTCGATCCTGTCGGTCGCGTTCGGGGTCTTCGTCGTCGGACTGGGTCGCCCCAGCACGTCGAAGGTGCTGATCGGTGGACCGCTCACCGGTCTGGGCGTGGTGTCCATGCACTACACGGGGATGGCGGCGGTCAACATCGCCGGAACCCTGCACTACGACCCGATCTGGGTCGCGGCGTCCATCGCCATCGCGGTGATCGCCGCGACCGTCGCGCTGTTCTTCACGATCTGGGTCGACACTCGACGTTCCCATGTGTTCGCCGCCTTGACGATGGCGATCGCCGTGTGCGGCATGCACTACACCGGCATGGGAGCCGTGAAGGTCACAATGGACCCCGACCAGCAGCGTGCCGTCACCGGTGTCGATCCGCTGCTGCTGCTCATTCCGATCCTGATCCTCGCGACGGCCGCGCTCATCGCCCTCATCATCGGTGTTCTCACCGAACGCGACGAAGGCCCACGAGCCGGAGAATCCGGACCGATCCGCGCCATGCCCGAGAAGCCGGTGGACGCCCGGACGTCCATGTTGTGGACGGACGCCTCCGCGACCGCCGAGCCCGACCGCCGCGCCGAACCCGGACGCGTTCTCGCCGGAGCCTTCCAGGATCGTTCCGGTTCCACGGACTCACGCCCACGCGCCAAGGACGACGAACGAACCTGGCGCGAGGACAACATCAACGAGTTCTGACCCGAACCCGCTGACCCACGAAACGGCCCGGCCGGGTTGATCCCGGCCGGGCCGCATTGTCGTCACCACCCCGAATCGGGGCCGCTCACCCTTCGATGAGCTTCGCGTACGCCGGCTTGATCACCTCGTCGATGATCGCCAGCCGCTCGTCGAAGTGCAGGAAGGAGCTCTTCATCGCGTTGATGGTGAACCAGCGCAGTTCCTCCCAGCCGTAACCGAAGGCATCGGAGAGGAGCGCCATCTCACGCGACAGGCTCGTGCCGCTCATCAACCGGTTGTCGGTGTTGACGGTGACGCGGAACCGCAGGTCGGTCAGCAGACCGACCGGGTGGTCCTTGATGGACGTGACCGCGCCGGTCTGCAGGTTCGACGTGGGGCACAGCTCCAACGGAACCCGGGTGTCGCGGACATAGGCGGCGAGCGGACCGAGCACGGCGATGCCGTCCTCACCGACGGAGACGTCGTCGACGATGCGAACCCCGTGCCCGAGTCGATGCGCCCCGCACCACTGCAACGCCTGCCAGATCGACGGCAGGCCGAAGCCCTCCCCCGCGTGGATCGTGAACCGGGAGTTCTCGCGCTGGAGGAACTCGAACGCGTCCAGGTGCCGGGTGGGAGGGAATCCCGCCTCGGCGCCGGCGATGTCGAAGCCGACGACGCCGCGCTCCCGGTAGTCGACGACCAGCTGCGCGATCTCCATCGATCGGGCGGCGTGCCGCATCGCGGTCAGGAGCACGCCGATCCTGATCGGACTGCCGTCGTTCGTCGCCTCCGCGCACCCGGCGTCGAAGCCCGCCAACACGGCCTCCACGATGGATTCGAGGGAGAGGCCGCCCTCGGTGTGAAGTTCGGGGGCGAAGCGCACCTCGGCGTAGACCACGCCGTCCGCGGCCAGGTCCAACGCGCACTCACGAGCGACTCGATGCAGCGACTCCCGCGTCTGCATCACCGCCACCGTGTGGCTGAAAGTCTCCAGATACCGCTCCAGCGAACCGGAGTCGGCGGACTCGGTGAACCAGCGGCCCAACTCGACGGCGTCGGTCGACGGCAACTCGTGCCCGATCTCGGCGGCCAACTCGATGACCGTCGCCGGACGCAATCCACCGTCCAAATGGTCATGCAACAACGCCTTGGGGGCCTGACGAATCTCTTCGATGGACAAGCTCATCCGGTAAGAGTACGCGGACCGTCCGTTGACCGACGACGTGTTGTCCCGGCTTCGGATCAGCCTGTTTCAGCGCTCCCACGACGTCGCGATGGGCCGACCGTTACGCGAGGTCATGACGGCCCATTCCAGTGCCCAGCGACGATGCCAGATCACCGACTCGTCGAGAGCCGTCGGCGGCCGCACCCCGTGCTGCCGCGACTCCGCGCACAGCCAGTCGAGACAGCAGTAGAGGTCCAGCATCTCGGCGACGTCACGCGCGTCGCGTCGGGACGGCAGGGTCCGGGCGCGCCACGCCGTGAAGGGTTCGGCGGTGCGCAGGTCCGGCATCAGGGTGGGCAGGCTGTCGGTGCAGTACGACGACGGGTCCAGATGCGGGACGAGACCAAGGAGCCAGGCCAAGGCGTACAGGGATTCCAACTGTTCCGAATAACGCCGGGCGTCCCCACGTCCACTGGCGATGAACTGCCATTCCTGCGGTGTCAGTTCTTCCAGAACGTGCGCGTCCAACAACCAGCGCATCGCCATCGGCGGCGGCATGTCGAACACTCTCGCCTGCACGATGTTGAGGATCGCCGCACGGGATTCCAACTCGCGCAACGGCCGCAACATCACGTCTTCCCCAGGCGAGAACACGAGCGGCAAATGGTCATAGCGTACGGCGAACCCGAGTTGGGACAATCCGTCACAGGTACGCATACGAATATTGCGTGGGTCGAAGAGCAAAGATGTCACGGGGGGCCTCGCCTATCGTCTTGCGTGGCTTTGGGGCACTGTACCTCTCGTGAGGCCGAATTCATACCCTCCGCCCGGACACGAACGAAAAGCATCGACGCCCTCACGATTGCCCCTATACGGTAACGGCCATCACAGGTAGATGTCCAGACCCAGCAGTATCCATTATGGATTTCAATCGGGCGCCGGAGTGGACATTCCGCACTCGATTCATGACGTAGCGTCCACCACCCGTTCACCAATAAGGACAGATCGGCAGAATCGGGACGACCGAAGCGATATGACCCGATTTCCCGGCCCCTTCGACACCGGTTCACGGCTGCTTCCCGAACCGACTACGGATCACCCGTCCGTCACGACGCGGGGCCCGTGGGACGATCGGCGGACCGTTCCAGGGTCCGTACGACGGTCGCCGAAGCCTTGCCACGGTTCACGAACACGACGACGCCGACACGGCCACCGGGTGGACGGAATCGGTATCCTCTGTCCAGCCGATACGTCCACGCGGCCCATGCCCGCCGCGGCACCCGTATCGCACCCCGGCAGCTCAGAGAGGACCCGCAGGCATGGCGACGGTCAGCGGCGACACCATCGCTCAATCCGACGTGCTGGAGGACCTGTCCTCCGCGGTGAACTACCGGCGCTGGCTGTGCTCGTTGGGACTGCCGCACTTCGGCGACGACGTACTGGAACTGGGTTCCGGGCTCGGCGACTACGCCGCCGAATGGGCCGATCAGGGCGTTCGCGTCACCGCCAGCGAGGCCGACCCCGGCCGGTTGGAGTCGTTGGAGAAGCGCTTCTCCAGCGACCCGCGAGTCGAGGTCAGGGAACTGGGTGTGCCGATCCGCGACACCGGGAACTACTCGACCGTGGTCGCCTACAACGTGCTCGAACACATCCACGACCAGGCGGAGGCGCTGGCGTCCGTCCGACGGCTGCTGCGCCCCGGCGGCGCGGTGGTGCTGATCGTCCCCGCCTTCGAGTTCGCCATGAGCGCCTTCGACCGGCGGATCGGGCACCATCGGCGATACCGCAAGGCGAGTCTGACCCGTGTGCTCACCGAGGCCGGGCTGACCGTCGAGCACTGCCACTACGTCAACGGGCCGGGCCTGCTGGCCTGGTATCTCGTGTGCAAACTGCTGCGCGGGCGACCCCGAGAGGGCTTGCTGTTGTCCTGGTACGACAGGCTTTACGTGCCGGTGCAGCGCCGCATCGAGGCGAGACTGCGGACGCCGTTCGGGCAGTCCCTGTTCGCGGTGGCCCGCACGCCGATGGACGACTCGGAAGTGTCCGAATAAGAGGGTCCGCACCCCGTCGGAAGAGGCCCGAGTGGCCCGGAACTCCGGCACCATCACAACCGCACGCCCACCCCAGACCGCGTGGCCCCGAACACCGGCACCATCACAANCGCACNCCCACCCNNGGCCGNGTGGCCCCGAACTCCGGCNNCATCNCAACCGCACACCCACCCGAGGCCGCGTGGCCCCGAACTCCGGCNNCATCACAANCGCACACCCACCCTGGGC
>NZ_CBCRZX010000059.1:0-27227 GCF_965137155.1 Stackebrandtia soli | reverse complement strand
CCTGCGCGGCGGCGGCCCGGTCTCCCGGCTTGGTGGGTCTCGACCACCGACACCGCAGAAAGGTGCCAGTCCGTACATCGCCCCACCAAGCCGAAGGAGAAGCCCGACCAAGTGGCTGGCCACCTTGAGTTCAACGAGAGCCCTCCCGGCACGAGTTCTCTGATCGGGCAGACATTCCAGAAGATTCCTGGTGAACACCAACGATTCTCAATGAAAGCCAGGTGGCCACAGACCTACGGCTTGGTGGGGCGGGCGTACGTGACCAAGGCTTTCTGCGGAGACAGCGCGGAGACCCACCAAGCCGCGAAAGACGACCACGACCAGACCGCAAGCTCCCAGGTCGGAACCCTCCTGCGCGGCGGCGGCCCGGTCTCCCGGCTTGGTGGGTCTCGACCACCGACACCGCAGAAAGGTGCCAGTCCGTACATCGCCCCACCAAGCCGAAGGAGAAGCCCGGCCAAGTGGTTTGCCACCTTGAGTTCAACGAGAGCCCTCCGAAAGTTCAGATGCTGTGGCACCGAACTGCCACGGTCCGGCCGATGGCCGTCGTCGTCGGTACTGGCATTCTCGGTTTGGACCGCGCGGAGGGAGCGAAGTTGAGGGCGATCCTGGAACCGGATCTGGCGGCCGCCGAGCGAACGCGGGAGTCGGTGCTGCGACTCATCCGCGAGCTCATGTCGGTCGCCGACGACGACCCGGATTCGGCGGAGGCGGAAGCGAAACTAACGGCGGCGAGGATCGGCGAGCTCACGGGCAAGACCGTGGCGCCTCATTCGCTGCTCCTCGCGTGGGAGGAGGAGGGCGAGGAGGTCGCCGCGTTTCGGGTCAGCCTCCCCGATCCGCCCGTGGTCGCCGACATCAGCAGAGCGGAGCTCACCGAGATCGTCGGCAGGGTAATCGATCCCGTGTTTCCCGACGATGAGTCGCCGCTCGGCGTCTTCGGCGTCTACCTCGGCTCGTGGTACCGGGCCCTCCTCTCGAGGAACTTCGCGAACTACTCGCCGAGGCTGTTCAACCGGGTGCGAGGCTCGGACGGCACCTGGGCGAACCCGACGGTCGCGGGCGTCGCCGAAGCGTTGTGGCCGATGCGATGAACACCGTCGAGGCCCGCCGTTCCCTGGCGGGTGCCGTCCTCGTCTCGACGCGTGCGTCGCGTCGTCATAATGGGGCAGTGCGCTACGAACTGTGGGAATCGGAGGACGGGGAACTTACCCTGTCCCCGGAGGGCGTGCCCCCGCCCGCGCCGCTCGACGCGGACGCGACACCGCTGCATGTCTTCGAGGCGGACACCTGGGAGCGTGCGATGGCCCAGTACCACGACCACATGGGCTGGGGACCGTACCGACCGGTCTGAGGACGACGCCGCCGGTCAGCCGGGTCGGTACGTGTCAGCCGTCTAACAGGTTGGCTTGTAAGCGATTCCGTGGTGGGGGCGTCAGCACTCGGGGACGCTGTCGGTCCGCATGGCGGTGCCCTCGTCCGTCAGGATCGCGGTGCTGTCGTCGATGTAGCCGCTGCCTCCGTCGAAGGTCACCTTGTAGTACCCGGTCATTTCGTCGGGTCCGGGGGACACATGGCAGGTCACGGTGACGGCGTTCAGCGTCGTGAGTTCCGCGATCGGCGTGACGTCCAGACCGGAGTCCGGCTCCTCCCAGACCGACACGGTGCCGTAGTCGGCGATGGCGCCGTCGACACCGCAACCGGAGAGAGTCATCGCGGCGGCCACGGCAGCCAAGGTGGGCAGGACAGTTCGGGTCAGTCTCATAAGGTCCCCTTCGCCAGAGGTGCCGTGCCGCAGGCGATCCGCTGGGCAACGGGACAACCACTCCCTACAGTCTCCGGTTTCGGGGGAAGACTGTCAATATGGTCGCCGAGTCCGATTCCTTTCGACTCATGGCTTACGGTGCCGAATGTCGGTTCTCGTACGCGACGACATTCTCGCCGCGATCAGTCGAACCGATTGGGGCCACACCGAAATCGCGGGAGTGACGGACCGCGTCCTCAGTAGAGGTAGACACTGCCGAGCCAACACATGACGATGAGCGTGCTCGCGCAGATGACGATTCCGAGGCGGGGGTTGCGATCGATGCGTCCACCCGGCCCCGTAACCGGGTCGCCGAGTGTCGGCCGGGCGACTACGCCGATCGTCAGCCAGCCGGCCGTGAACGCGCACGCGGGCGCGATGAGCCCGGCGATGACCACGCCGATGACGTCACCGAGGGAACCGTCGGTCGACGTCGAGGACAGGATCGCGACGGACGCGAACAGTCCGATGAGCGCCCACACCCCGTAGATCAGGCCGTTGCGCTCGTCGGATCGCCAGCGGGGCAACAGTTTCGGCCGGTGCGCGAGGTATCGGGCCTGGCCGTAGGCGGCTTCGGCGGTGTCCACCAGGCTCCGGACGTGGTCGACGGCGTGACCGGGCGGCGACGCCGGGACCGGCGGCGGATGAGTCGGCAACGGTGACAGTCGACAGTGGTGCGACAGCTCGGAGAGGCGGTCGCGTTGTTCCGAGAGCCGGTGAGTCAGGCCGTCGAGCGCGTCGGTGGCGGAGCGGCGGTGGTCGTGCTCCGTGGCGGTGGTGCGCGCGTGCGCGGTGCGCACAGCGTCGAGCTCCCGCAGCCTCGCCAGGTATTCCTCCCACGCGTTCACGCTGTCGCCTCCCTGCGGCTGAACGGGACGATCAATCGCCGTGTGTTGGCGTGCCGGTCGATCAGCAGCGCCCGGTTCGGGCGAGGGTTCCAACCCAGCACCGATTGTCCATATAGGTTGAGCAGTTCGTGTCCGGGAACGTTGAGGACGATCGACGTCGCGATGTCCTCTCTTCCGCCGGGGCCGAGGTCGTCCATGTGTCGACGCAGGTTGCGCCACCAGCCGAGGAGGTGCACGCCGGAGGCGGGCCCGGTCCGCAGGACGGCGCGGAGCGCCTCCTGTTGGGGGCGGGTCAAGGTCGCCGAGTCGAGGCCGAAGCCGAGGACGTACACCGGTCCCGTCCGGTCCGGCAGCGCGGTGAGAGCCGCGCCTAGGCCCGTCGCGTCGACGTGTTCGACGATCGACGAACCCAGGGCCGCCACGGTGTCGGCGACCGTGTCGGCTTCGGCGAGGCCCGCGACGACGAAGGTCGCGTCCGGCACCTGGGCCCGTAGCGACAGCGCGGCGGCGTGCAGGAGGTGCGCGCCCGCCACGTCCGGGCCGATGATCGCGAGGTGGCTCCCGGGCCGGGTGTCGAGCGGCAGAGCCACGGTCGGCAGCCCGGCGTCCACGTAGCGTCCCAACAGGACAGATGGCGTGGCGGTCGCCGCCAGCGCGGCGTAGGCGGGGTCGTCGTCGATGTGGACGGCGGCGTATCCCCGGAAGACTGTCGGCGGAGCGATGTCGCCGCGCGCCTGCCACAGGTCGTGTCGAAGTCGCCGCAGTTCCTCCGGTTCGGCGTGCGCGTTGGGGAAGCGGATGACCCGGTCCCTTCCGGACAGTCCGCCGTCGGGATTGACGACGGCCTCGCCTGTGCGCAGCCCGTTCGCGGCGGTGTTGTGCGTGTCGAGGACGCCGGTGGCGCCCGGCAGCGCGATCCGCAGACCGAACTGGCCGAAGATCGAATCGCGCTTCGTGTACAGCGCCTCGATCCCGGACGTCGTCTGGCTGGCGAGCACGAGGTGGATGCCGTAGGAGCGACCCTTGCGGGCGACGTTCTCCAGTAGCGACACCGCCTCCTTCGCGAGACCGTCGTTGCCCGCGAACAGGACGTGGAACTCGTCGATGACGCACACGATGCGCGGCACCGGCCGTTCGGCGCGCAGCTGCGCGTACCTCGCCACACCGACGGCCTTCATCGCTACGGAGCGCCGGGTCATCTCCGCGTCGAGTTCTCGGAGGATCGCCACGCCGTACTCGCGATCGGACTCGATGCCGACGGCGCGGGCGTGCGGGATGAACGTCGGGTCGCCCGGTCGCGGCGTGAACTCGGTGAAGGAGACGCCTTCCTTGAAGTCCAACAGATACAGGGCGAGGTCCTGCGGCGAGTACCGAGCCGCGAGTCCATAGAGGATGTCGAGGAGGAAGACGGTCTTGCCCCCGCCGGTGCGCCCGCCGATGAGCCAGTGCGGAGTCGCGTCGTCGAAGGCCAGGGTGACGGTGCCGCTCGCGTCTCGGCCGGCGACGGTGGTGAGGCGCTCGGAGGGATCGTGCGTCCACAGTTGCGCGGGGCGGATGTCGGCGAAGGTCATCACGGACGCCGCGCGGGCGACCTCGGCGAGTCTCGCCGCCTCGGCGCGCACGTAATCGGTCGACAGTGGTGGGTCGAAGTGGACGTCGGCGGCGAGTCCGCCGTCCGTACCGAACGGCGCGCCCGGCGGGTTCGCGACGCGCATGTGCTCGCCGACCGTGACGTCGACGGAGTCCGGCAGGCCCGAGAAGCCCGCCGCGATGAGGTGCAGCCCCGCCGCGACGCCCGACCGGGCCAGGGCCTCGATCCGTTCCGCGACACCGTTCGCGCGCGACGGAGCGGACGCGATCGCCAGGATCATCGTCGTGCCCCGTTCACCCGACAGCCGGGCCTTCACGTGCGCCTCGGCGCGTGCGAGCGCGGCGGTGAAACCAGCGTCATCGGTGGCGGGCGCGCTCATCCGACCCGCGTCGACGAGCGGCCGCAACGCGGCGACCGAGGCGCCGACGGACGCGGCGTCGACGGTGACGATGTCGACCGTTCCGGGGTCGGCCTTCGCGATCGCCTGCAACAGAACGGAACGGATCAGCGCGGCGACCCGCGCGTCCTTCGCGTCCGCCGACAGGCACAGGTGCGCCGACGACAGGAACGGCACGTAGACGCCGAACGAGGCGGCGTGCAAGCGAGCGGTGCCCAGTCGGACGACGGTCGGGAGCGCGTCCAGATGCGAGGCGGCGGCGTCGAGCCTGGCGGCGAGCGCGGCCTCCGTCGCGAGCAGATCGGGTGGCGGGGGCGGGTTCGGGGCCGAGTCGAGCGCGGCTCGGGTGGCGTTGATCGTGCCGACGGCCGTCATGTGCGCCGTGACGGCGGCGTCGAAAGTGCCGCGCAGACCGGGCATCGCGGGCCCCTTTCGAACGGTGGCGGTGGACGGTTCGACGATACCGACTGTCGCGGCGGGAAGGGGCAGAGGTTTCGGTGCCGTCGGCCCGTGATCCCGATGCGCCGCATCGATCCGGCTGCGACGGCTTCCCATGCGGCGGTGGGCATGAACCGCTTGGTTGGGCAAAAGTTCCGCTTGGTTGGGCAAATTGCGAAAACACGCCTAATTCGAACATTTGCCCAACCAAGCCAGCCATTTGCCCAACCAAGCGGAGATCAGGAGGTCACCTGTTCGTTCGTGGACGGTGAGATCCGGTGGCGGTGGTGAGATCTGGTGGCGGTGGTGAGATCCGGTGGCGGTGGTGAGATCTGGTGGCGGTGGTGGCCGGACCGGGTCGGTCGTCCTGGGCTTGGCGATGCCGGTGGAAGCGTTCGATCCACTCGTCGTTGAGGGCGTCGGCCTGTCGGTGGTGGCGGGATCTGATCGACGTCTCCGGCGGGAGTTCGATCCCGAGGTGGTCGAGGACGCCGCGTGTCGTCCCGGCGGGATCGGCGTCCAAGCCCCCGTACGTGATGACGTGCGGCTCGACGTCGTGCGCGTCGAACCAGTGCACCCAGCCCGCGTTGTGATCGTCGATCTCACCGACGAGTTCGGCGATCCGTGACGCGTCGAATCGTGGCTCCCCGCCATTGGTGCCGTTGCCGCCGATCTCGCCCGCGCCACCGATGTACCAGGTGTCCGTCTGTTCCGCGCGCAGCCACGACACCGCCTGCGCCACAGCGTTCTCCCGCCGCAGATACACGAAACCGACGCGACCGAAGGCCTCCGTCAGCGAGGCGAGATGGTCGAGGGCGGTGCTGGTGGACCCGAGCTTGGCGACGAGTTCGGCGAGCGTCCCCCACATGAGTTTCGCCGCGAAGACGCCGTTGTCGGTGCTGCCCGCCGCGATCGCGGCCCGGACGAAGGCAGGGTAGTGGATTCCTCCGGTCCCGGTGCGCGGCAGCGCCCAGCGGTCTGCCCACAGTGGTTCATCGGGGGAGCGGAAGTACGCCTGCGGATGACCCGCGACGCCGGTCGAACCCAACAGACCGAGCAGCAGCGAGCTGCCCGTCCGGGGCGTGGCGCACACGAAGTACGCGTCGACGTTCGGGGACACCGCGCCAATATAGAGGGCTTTCGGTCGACACCCGCTGCGCCCGCGCGGCGGGCGTCGAATCGCGGTGACGTTTCGCCGGACCCCCATTACCTTTTCGGTGGTCCCGCAACGGGCCTCCGGGCCTCCCGGTATCGGGCCGGTATCGACCAGCCACTGCCGACATTCGTTCACCGAGTCGGCATGCCCCCGTGTGGACTGTTCACGACCATGGCCAGTGATCCCGCAGCAAGGTAGTAGTGCCCCGGGAAGTACTCGATGTGCTGGTGCCCGCCGTCGTCCATCTCCGCTATCGACCGAACGTTGTCAGCGAGGGCAGTCAAGCCTTGTCGGTCACCCTCGATAAGGAGACCGCGGTGCTCCAAGTCGACTCTGATCCGGACGCCCGGGCCGCTGTTGCCCACTACCTGGACCGAAGCGAGTTCAGTGCCACCGAAACTCGGTTCAGCCGAGGCGGTGGCTTCCACGCAGCCCTCCCCCGCGACAAGAGCAAGGGCCAGGACAACGAGTTCCGCCGCCCCGCCAGAGACGTCGACCCCACCCTCATTGGGAAAGAACAGAACCCTCATCCGCGACAACCCCTTCGGTTCCACGACTCCGACTCAACGATCAAAGCTGTTGCCCCTCGCCAACCGGGGCTCCCCAGCTCAAGATCAGCCGTCACGGACGCTACTCCGCTTGACGAAACCCATAAGGGCACCCCCGAATAGGCGGTCATCGACGCACTGCCCAACCGTCGAGCCGGGGCGGCGGTTCCCGATATCGGAAGCGCGATTCCGGTACCGTGCGGTGGTTCGAAGACCCGTACCTGGGCCCGCCGAGTGACGCCCTGACACGCGCCTCACGCGGTCCGAAGCAACGGGACAACCTCGAGATCGGAGTACTCATGCTGGATCGTCCCCGGGCACCGTGGCCGTACGATTTCCTACCGAAGGTCGCGTCGTTCACCGTGACGTCCAACGACATTCGCGACGGCGAACTGCTCGCGCAAGACCACGTCGCCGCCGCCGGCGACACCTCCCCGCACCTGTCGTGGACGGGTTTCCCCGAGGCGACCAAGAGTTTCACCGTGACCTGCTTCGACCCGGACGCCCCCACCGGCAGCGGCTTCTGGCACTGGGTCGCGGTGAACCTGCCCGCGACCGTCACGCAGCTGCCGCGTGGCGCCGGTGCCAAGGACTACGCGCTGCCCCCACCCGCGCTCAGCGTGCGCAACGACTACGGCGACCGCTGGTACGGCGGAGCCGCCCCGCCACCTGGTGACCACCTGCACCGCTACCTGTTCGCGGTGCACGCGGTCGACGTCGAACGGCTCGACGTCGGGCCTGACGCGGCCCCGGCGGTCGTGGGCTTCAACCTGGCGTTCCACACGATCGCCCGCGCCGTCGTCACCCCGGTCTACCAGGCCTGACGCACGCGCCGGGCGGCGATCAACCACCGACCGTCCGCCCGGTCGGAGCGTTCGGATCAACAGCGCCGAAGGAAACTGAGGCTGCCGGCGAGGCTGGTGCCGCCGTGGAGGGGCGTCGAGATGACGTCGTACGTCCGCGCCACATCGCCGACCGAGACCCGGATAAGGCCCCGCGCGAGCGCGCCGGTCTTCAACGCCTGCAAGGGAGGGACGCGTTCGGCGTCCCAGCTCGGCAGCGTGCCGCCAGCCGCCAGGAAGTTCAGCAGGCGGATCGGCGACGACAGCAGTGTCGTTCCCGTTCCGTCGATGTCGTCCGGCAGGCCGAGTGACGCCCGACACGACGCGGACGTCGCGACGACCGTGCCGCGCTCGTCGAGCAGTAGGCAGGCGTCGGCGGAACCGCTGACGGCTCCCGCCCACGACTGGCACGCCGACCGGCCGACATCGTCGGCTGCGGTCAACGACAACTCGATGCGCGCCATGTGCCGCTCCTCCCACCTATGCCCGGTTACCTGAGCCAACGTTAAGTCCGATGGTCATCCGCATGGCCGACGTCCCGTCGACCCGTCAAACATGGCAGCCTATGGCCATGATTGACGAGCGGTTCCCTCACGAGGTCCACAGCGAGGTCGGGCGTTTGCGAACGGTGGTGCTGCACCGGCCCGGCCCGGAGTTGAAGCGGTTGACGCCGCGCAACAACGGTTCGCTGCTGTTCGACGGTATCCCGTGGGTCGACCGCGCGCAAGAAGAGCATGACGCGTTCGCGGCGGCGCTTCGATCGCACGGCGTCGAGGTCTTGTACATCCAGCAGTTGCTGCGGGACACCCTCGCGCTGCCCGACGCGCGCGAGGCCGCCGTGGCGTCCGCGTTGGCGGACAAGCGGCTGGGGGACACGTTGCGGGCGTCCGTCCGCTCCTATCTATCCGATTTGGATGTCGACACTCTTGCCTCCACGCTGATCGCCGGACTGTCTCATGAGGAGATTCGACGGGGCTCCGGCCTGGTGTACACGATGATGGATCGTCACGATTTCGTGATCGACCCGCTGCCGAACCTCCTGTTCACCCGCGACTCATCGGTGTGGATCGGCCGCCAGGTCGCGGTGACGTCGCTGGCGATGCCCGCGCGCCAACGCGAGACGAGCCTCACCGACTTGATCTACACCCACCACCCCCGGTTCGCGGGCTCGCCGAAGCTGTACGACCCGTCGCTGGAACACCTGGAGGGCGGGGACGTCCTGCTGCTGGCGCCCGGCGTCGTCGCGGTCGGAGTCGGGGAACGGACCACCCCGGCGGGCGCCGAGCGGCTCGCGCGGCGCATCTTCGCCGCCGACCTGGCCCACACCCTGCTCGCGGTGCCGATCGCCCAGGAACGCGCGACGATGCACCTCGACACGGTGTGCACAATGGTCGATGTCGACGCGATGGTCATGTACCCCAACGTCGCCGACACGCTGACCGCGTTCACCGTGCGGCGGCACGAGGACGACCACATCATCGTCGAGAAGCCGCAACCGTTCCTGACGGCGGCGGCCTCCGCGATGGGCATCGACGCGTTGCGGCTCATCGACACCGGTCTCGACCCGGTGACGGCCGAGCGCGAACAGTGGGACGACGGCAACAACACCCTCGCGATCGCGCCGCGCCTGTGCGTCGCGTACGAACGCAACCAGGAGACGAACAAGCGACTGTCGGACGCCGGCATCGAGGTCGTGGAGATCGCCGGTTCCGAACTCGGCTCGGGTCGCGGCGGGCCGCGCTGCATGTCCTGCCCGATCCTGCGGGACGCCTACTAGGCCCAAGTGCGCGTCGGGCCGTGGAGAAGTCGACGGCCCGACTCACCACGACGGCCGTCGGTCGAGCTAGATCGGCGGCCGTCCTCGTCGGTTCCGGAGGAGGCGACGGGCGTGGTCCAAGCCGGTGCCCTTAAAGCGTTCCGGGCACGCTCCTCACGCGACGCGGAATGGTTCCCACGGCACGGGGCCACAACCCCGCGTCGCGCATTCGCGCCCGTCCACCACAACCCTGCGACATCCTTATAGGATTGCGCGGTGGCCATATCGATTGCCTTGTCGCACAAGGTGATACGGCCCGGATGGCATTTCTTCTCACCCGTATCCATAATGACGGCATTATGCGTTCGGCATGGGGTCGGACATTGCCCGAGTACGGCCCGCTGTACGACCATGGCTGCAACTCGACGACAGGAGCGGTCCATGACCAACATCAATAGAAGGCACGCGCTGGCATTGGCCGGTGGCGCGTTGCTCGGCGCGGCCGGGCTGAGCGGCACCGCGGAGGCGGCCGGCGCGTGGAAACGCCTCGTCGTCATCACCGCCAACATCGGACGCTCGAACCTCGGCCAGCGAGAGCGGGCGATCCGCGACGTCCGGAACGCCGTCAGAATCGACGGAGGCCTCGCCAAACCGCTCGTCGGATGGCAGGAGATCCGAGAGGGCGACCCCGACGACAACGAACCACGCTGGATCAACAAGCACTTCGGTTCGGCCTACCAGAACATCTACGAATGGGACTCCCCCGCGCATCGCGTCCCGATGTCCGTTCCGAAGGCGTACAAGATCCTCGAACGACGAGTCACCTCGTGCCACGGAGGGAAGGCGGGGGTCACGCCCGCTCGCTACATCACCCAGGCCCTGCTCTCCCGAGCGGACGACCCGCAGTTGCGATTCGTCTTCGTCAACACGCACTACGTCGCCGGAGCGTGGAACGGCAAGACGGACTCCCACGAGAAGTGGCGCGTCGACATGTGGCGACAGCATTTCCGCAGGCAACGTGACAACGTCATCGGTTACTGGCGGGGCCGCGGCTTCCCGGTGATCTGGACCGGTGACGTCAATCGAAGTGCGATGCCCCTGTTCGTGCCCAATCAGGAGAAGCGCGCCTTCGCCAAGGGCATCGACCAGATCGGCTGGATCCCCGGCGGCAACGGCACCCAGATACGGCTGAACCGGACGGCGACCGTGCCGATGCACGTCGACGGTCACTCCGCCAGGGTCGCGATCATGCAGGTTCGCCGCGCCTGAGCCGGGCTCCCCGTGCCGCTCCGGACGACGCCGCTCAGGTCGTCCGTCCGGATCGGCGCCGGTCATGGGGAAAGCGGTCGAAGGACAGCCCGCCGTTGACCGGTCAGGAGTCGGCGCCCTCCCAGCGCAGTGGGCACTCCTCATTGGCGTCGATGCACTAGTGGCCCCGACCGCTGTATCCACAGTGCTGATTCGATGTCCGTCACGTCGGCCGCATACGTGGGGGAGGTCTTCGAGGCGAAACCAAACGTCTTGGGCCCGAATGAAAGCCGGGTGGACCGCGTCGTCTTCGAGGCGGCACGGGTCAGCCCCGGCGTTTCCTCAGGTCGTTCTCGTCGACTTCGATGAAGTCGCTTTCGAGGGTGGGATCGTGGCCCCACACGGCGAGGGAGCCGTCTTGACTGCGGCGGAAGACGGTGTAGGGCTCGGGATCGGGCTCGCTACTGAGGACGTCCTCGGGGCCTTCGCCGGCGACGATCCGGTCCCGCCTGTCTTTGAGCCGGTCCAGGAGCTCGTCGATGACCTTGGCGACGGCGCCGCTCATCGCCGCTTCAGCCTCTGCCGCGACGGCGGCTCGGGCTTCCTCGATCTTCTCGTCGGAGGCGTCGGCGTCGAGCCGGGACCATGCGGGGGCGATGACGTTCGAGCACGACGGGCAGGTCGCCGTGACCACGACGAGGTCGTCGTCGAACGGGGTAACGGGCGGTTCGAGGATCTCGTCGTCGTGAACCACCCCCTCGCCACAGCACCAGCTGGCGGGCCAGTCCGACCACACGATCAGATCGGTGACGGTCGCACCGTCACTGGGCCGGACATACATGAACTGACCGTGGCGGATCTCCATGACCAATGTTCTCCTGCGTAGTAAGCGGGTGGTGGTCGGAGTCGATGGTGCGAGCCTGCGCAGCGTAGATCCACTTCGGAACGCGATCACGGACCCGCCCCGGGTCGGCGAGGTCGTCGAACCCGGTGAGCCGTTCGCCGTCGGCGAAGGCCCCGAAGAACCGAGGACCACCACGCGCCGACCGCGCTCATGACGAGAGGCGTTCACCGGCGAACGTGGTGGTTCGGTGTCGACGACCGGACTCGGTCCCGACGCAAGCCCGATCAGGTGCCACCAGTCATGAACGGTATGCGTCGAACAGCGTCATGGTGATGTTCCGGTGGAGTTCTCGGATGTCGTCGATGGGACGGGTCATCGGGTCGCCGCTGTTTCGAAGCGCCGGGGTGATCTCGACCCGGATGTCGACGTTGATGAGGTACGAGTGCGCGAAGAAACTCGTCCTGCCGTCGACGGAGGCCTCGGGCGATGACGTGTCATCGATCTCTCGAAGGCAGTATCCCGAGCCGTCCTCGACCTCGACGTACTCGTGCCCCTTCGCGTCGGCGTCGGCGGACGCCGCCACGAGAACGCACTCGTTGGTCGGATCACCGGAGTCCTCGATGATCCTTCGTCGCCACTCGTCGCGCAACGGATCATGATAAGCGCCCGAACTGAGATCGATGTAGACGAAGAATCCATCCATATCGATTGGATCGAAGGAACAGAACGTCGACTCACCCGCCGACTCGGAGACGATCGGGTCAGTCGCACCGAACTCGGGCGCGACCTCGTGACAGCGGTCCCCGAAAGCGATGTCCGACTTGACGAACCGGTCCCCGAGATCGATGCCCGGCGTCATCGATGAGCAACCGACCATCAACGCACCGGCCAGAACGGCGACCACCACGCTCAGGGACCGTTTCGGTCGGACCGTCACACGTCCTCCCATTCGCCGCTGACGCTCTCGGTCGGGTAGTAGTAGGTGATGCCGTCATGCAGTCCGTAGGCGCCGGGGTCGAGCGCACCGGTCAGCTGAAGCTCCATGTCGTTCATCTGATTCGTCAAATTCGGAGCGCCCGGGAGGGTCACCTCGGACTGTGCGGAGACATCCTCGACGAAAGTCACCACCATGCCGGCAATGAACCCGATGATCGCGCCGGCGACGATCCCGTGAGGACCTCCGGCGGAACCGAGGCCGCTGCCGGTACCGACGTAGCCGATGATCGTGTTGAGCGTGGTGGCACCGTCATCGGTCGAGGCCGCCAGCGCCTTGCAGTATTCGGCTCGCAGGTTGCCGAGCCCTTCAATCCCGTGGACGCAGGACTTCTGTAGGTTCGTCGCCGCGACCTCGACGTTCTTCATGCCGTCGAGCATGTCGTTGAAGAAGCTGTAGACACTGTCCGTGTCATTCTCGTTGGCGACGTGGTTCTCCAGGAAGGCCCATCTATCCTGAAAGGATTCTCCGCCCGCGCCGGCCCACTTGTCCTTCAGGTCCTTCGCGTAGTTTCCATTGCGAAACTCGTGGTACTTCGCGCGCATGTCTTCGAGGTTCGCCCGGCACTCGGCCATCTTGTCGGGATCGAAGCGGGCGGCGTAGTTGACGATGTCGCCCGGCAAGGGCGCTCCCGGCATGTACTCCGCGCAGATGTAGTTGGCCAGACCGATTTCATCGGCATAGGTCGTCGCGGTCGAAATGAGGTCACTCTGACTGGACACGTTCAGCACCCCTCCTGGTCGTACTTGTCGAGGTCGACGGAGTTGCCGAGGTCGGTGTCGGCGTATTTCTCGGCGGCGTCGACCAGGCAGAGCATCAGGTACTTGAGTTCCCCGCGAACCGCGTCGACTTCCGACTGCCGGTTGAAGACACAGGTGTCCCAGTCCTCTTTGAGCCGAGCCGCCCATGGAGCGTCGTCCGTCGGCGGTGAATAGGACTTCGGCTCCTCGACTCCCGAGATCGCCTCGTAGTAGTCGTACCAGGGGTTCTGGGAGCTATGACTTCCGAAACCGAGCTCGACCCAGGACACCGGGCTCAGGTAGCTGAAGAACTCTCCGGTTCTCTCCCATCCGTTCATGGGACCGCCCGGATCCTCCCAGCCGGAAAGGTCGGCACCACCGTGCTCCTGGTACTCCTCGGGAGTCATCGGCTTGTACTCGAAACTCAGATTCGCCGGATTGGACGTGTAGTAGAAATTGTCCACGTACGTACCGAACGCCGTTCCGGGCGGACGAAACCGGTCCTCCGAACTGGATTGGGCGAGCGAGTCGGACCCGTAGGGTTCGAACTCGTCGTAGTACGTGTCGCAGACCTCGGACGCGAAATCGGTGAGCACTTCCTGATGTTCTATGGAGACGGTCGTCATTGATTCCCTCGATTCGATGGCCGCTGTGCTCGGGCATCGGGCTTGAACTGCGCGTTGACGTAGCGACGCTGGGCCTGTCCCAGCATCTTCTTGGCGGAGTTGATCGCCGAGACGACCTGGGCCGCCAACGCCTGCTCGGTGTACGTCTCATAGGCCTTGGGGTGGATCTGGATGCCCTGAACCCGATAATCACCCCGGTACCGAGCCCGAACGCCGCCATCGGACGACGGTCCCACCACTTCCAGGTCTCTGGCTTCGTCGCTAGCCTGCGACAGCGTCCGCAGGAAGGTGTCGTAGGCGACGCGGGTCTGGTGCACCCACGATTCCGGGCCTCCTCGCGCGGTGCTCATCGGCGTTGTTCCCGGTTCCGACGGTGCTCCGTGAGCGCCTCGATGAGCAGCTCTTCGGCACGCCGGACCACGGCCGTGATCGCGGTCGAGACCTCTTCGGGCCGCCTCCGGTCCAGAGTTCCCGGACGAATGCCGACGTTCTTGATCACTCCGTTGCCGGAGATCTTCACTTTGATGTCACCGCAATCAGAGGTGACGGTGTGGTCGATGGTGAACAGTTCCCGTGCGGTGCGGCGGGCGGACCCGCCGGCGAGGTCGAGTTTCGTGTCGACGCCATGGGCGGCGAACATCCTCGACATCGGATTGATGTCCATTTCAAATCCCCAGTGGTCTGCTGCCGTGTACAGCTGATTCCCTTGGGGCCATTGTACTGGGGGATGCAAGCGTCACACTACAAAGAAATTCCAGACCCGCACAATTGCTCATCCATATAAGACATAGCGTCGTCGGGATGGCTGAGCGGCCACTGGGTCGGCCGGTTCCACCGAGACCATCTCGGCGAATCGGGCGCGTCGCTCGGCACGCCCGTCCGAATGGCACCGGTCGTGCGTTTGGAGGCGTCGAGTCGCCAACGCCCCCAAGCGAAACCTCGGCCGTCAGCCGATCCGATCGAGGAAGGCGAGCGCTCGCTCCTCGACCAGCGCGGCGGCGTCGGCGTCGTAGGCGGCCAGGCTGTTGTCGGTGAACAGGTGCTTGTCGCCGGGGTAGAGGAACACCTCGGCCTCGTCGATGGAGGTCGCGAGTTCGCTGGCGACGTCGGCGTCGCCCAGTTCGTCGTCGGTCATCGTGTGGATCTGGAGCGGCAGGCCCGGTGGCCATGGCGAGCCGAACTCGGCGGGCGGAATGGCCGCGTGCATGAGGAGCGCGCCCTTCGCGCCGGGGCGGCTCTGCGCGAGCTGCTGCGCGGGCATCGCCCCGAGGGAGAAACCGGCGTAGACGAGCGCGTCCGGAAGCGCCTCGGCGGCGATGACTCCGCGCTTCCTGATGGTGTCGAAGCCGACGCCGGACGCGTAGGCGATGCCCGCGTCGAGCTCGGCGAAAGTGTTGCCGTCGTATAGATCCGGCGTGTGCACGACATGCCCGGCGGCGCGGAGGGTGTCGGCGAAGGCCAGGCACCCGGCCGTCAGGCCCTGTGCGTGGTGAAAGAGCAGTACCTCGGTCATGCGGCACAGCCTAGACCGATCATTCGATCATCTGTACGAGGCGCTCGGCGTGTCGTTCGACATTTCATCCGGCGAGCGGATGGACGACCCCAAGCGCCGTTTGGCACAGTGATGTACATGTCTGAGCCCACTGACCGTTCCCGGATTCGCATCGGCGACGCCGACCGCGAGGCGACCGTCGCCCGGTTGCACGAGGCGACCGGAGAAGGCCGTCTCGACCTCAGCGAGTTCTCGACCCGCGTGGACGCCGTGTACCTGGCCAAGACCTTCGGCGACCTGGACGCCCTCGTCGATGACCTGCCGGGCGACGGCCTCTCGCCGATCGACACGAGCGAGCAGCCCCCGATGGAGATCAAGCCCAACGTTTCGAACTTCCGCCGCACCGGGGTGTGGAACGCCCCGAGCCGGTACCTTGTGCGGCCCCGGAAGTCCTCCGTAGTGCTGGACTTCTCCCGCGCGACCCTCAAGACCCGCGTCGTCGACATCGACATCGAGGCGAAGACGTCGAGCATCTCGATCATCCTCCCTTTGAACGGCTACGC
This sequence comes from Stackebrandtia soli, assembly GCF_965137155.1. Taxonomy (NCBI): domain Bacteria; kingdom Bacillati; phylum Actinomycetota; class Actinomycetes; order Glycomycetales; family Glycomycetaceae; genus Stackebrandtia; species Stackebrandtia soli. The sequence continues at coordinate 11,340 of NZ_CBCRZX010000059.1, read as the reverse complement.
CGTCGACGACGTCACGGACAACATGTCGGCCACTCAGAACAGGGCGAGGAAGAAGCCGCACACCGACGGCGTCGAGTTCCGTGTCCACGGTGAACTGTCCACGTCGTCGTTGTCGATCCGCCGAAAGTGGCGCCGATGGTGGCGTCCTTGAGTCACCGCAGTTTGTAGCGTTGCACCTTTCCCGTGGACGTGCGGGGCAGCGCGTCCACGAACTCGACCGCGCGCGGCTTCTTGTACACGGCGATGCGATCCCGGCAGTGGTCGATGACCGCGGCCTCGTCGAGCTTCGCGCCGGGCTTGGCGACGACATAGGCCGTGACGGTCATGGTCCGATCGTCGTCGGCGACCCCGACGACGGCGCACTCGGCGACGTCCGGATGCGTCAGCAACGCCCATTCGACCTCGGCGCCAGAGATGTTGAAGCCCGCCGAGATGATCATGTCGTCGCTGCGACTGTGGTACCGGAAGTATCCGTCGGCGTCGCGGGAGTACACGTCCCCCGTGATGTTCCATCCATGTTGGACATATTCGGCCTGGCGCGGGTCGGCGAGATAGCGACACCCGGTCGGGCCGCGCACCGCGAGACGGCCCAGTTCCCCGTCCGGCACCGTCGCGCCGTCCTCGTCGAGGATCGCCGCCATGTAACCGGGAACCGGCACCCCCGTGTAGCCGGGGCGAGCGGCCTCGTCGGCGGCGGAGATGAAGATGTGCAGCAGCTCGGTGGAGCCGATGCCGTCGATGAGCCGCAGCCCCGTGGCGTCGTGCCACGTCGCCCACGTGGACTCCGGCAGTGGTTCGCCGGCGGATACACAGCGGCGCAGGGAGGACAGATCAAGACCGTCGTTATCGGACAGTTGCGCCGCCATCGCCCGGTACGCCGTCGGCGCCGTCGCCATCACCGTGACCCCGTGCTCCGCCAACGCGGGCAGCAGGATGTCCGGGGTGCCCTTCTCCAGCAGCAGCGACGACGCGCCCACCCGCATCGGGAACACGACCTCCATGCCGAGGCCGAAGGTGAACCCCAGCGGCGGCGAGCAGCCGAACACGTCGTCGGCCGTCGGCTTGAGGACGTGTCGGGAGAAGGTGTCGGCGTTGGCCAGCACATCGCGGTGGAAATGCATGGTGGCCTTGGGTTTGCCCGTCGTGCCGCTCGTGAAGGCGAGAAGGGCGACGTCGTCGGCCGCGGTGTCGACGGACCGGAACGGATCGGAGTGCGCGCCCGCGCGTTCGCCCAGTTCGGAGAAGGTCGCGACCGGGGAGATGTCGGCCGCGATCAGGTCGGTGGTGAACCGGTCGTCGCACAACGAGAGATCGACGCGGGCGATCTGCCCGATCGCCGTCAGTTCGGACTCCTTCAACAACGGCATGGTCGTCACGACGACCGCCCCGACCTTGACGACGGCGAACCAACACGCCACCATCATCGGGTTGTTCGGCCCCCGCAGCAGCACCCGATTCCCCGGAACGATCCCGTAGTCCTCGGTCAGGACGTGCGCCAGCGCGTCCGCCTCGGCCGCGAGTCGACCGTACGTCCACTGTGTCGACGGCGTGATCAGGCAGGGACGGTCCGCGCCGTGGCGTTCGATCGTCCTGTCCAGCAACGCATCGGCGCAGTTCAACCGAGAGGGATAATGAAGCTCCGGCAGATCGAAGGCCAGGACGGGCCACGATTCGGGCGGGGGCAGGTGGTCTCTGGTGAACGTGTCGAGGTGTGCAGATGGACTCAGCGGTGACGTCGACGTCATGTCCGCGCCCTTCTTGTCAGAGAAGTAAGACTGGGGCCGCCCGCGACGGGCGACCTCGAGAGTCGTTCCGGTGCCCCGCCCCGTGCGAGAAACCGGCGACGACCCCTGGAATAGCCGCACAGTGACAACGACGTTATTGCGTGGCCGTGACGCCCGTCAAGGGATCGCACACAGCGACGGCGGATGTTTTCCCGCCACAGACGGATCCACCCGCTTGTCGTGTGGACACTCGAAAGGAGACAGGCCCGTGGACGCCCCGCGCTCGCTGCTGGTCACCGTGTTCGGCTTGTACGCGCGAAGCGAGGGACGGCGGGCGCTTCCCGTCGCGGGACTGGTGCGCCTGCTCGCCCGCCTCGACGTCGACGAACAGGCGGTACGGGCCGCGGTGTCACGGCTGAAACGCCGCGACCTGTTGCGGTCGACGCGCGTCGGCGGGGCGGCGGCGTACGCGCTGACGCCGACGGGCGAGCGGGTGCTCGCCGAGGGGGACGACCGGATCTTCGGCGGAGTACCCGACAGCCCGACCGACACGTGGGTGTTGTGCGTGTACACCGTTCCCGAGTCGCAACGGGAGAAGCGACACCTGCTCCGGCGGGAGCTGACGTGGCTCGGCTTCGGTCAGGCCGCGCCCGGCGTCTGGGTGGCGCCGTCCCGGATGATCGAACCGACCCGGAACGTCTTGCGCCGCAACGGACTCATCGCCTATGTCTCGCTGTTCGCGTCGACGTATCTCGGCGAGACCCCGACACGGGAGGCGGTCGCGTCGTGGTGGGACCTGCCGAGTCTCGCGGCACGGTATCACCGCTTCATCGAGGATTTCTCCGAAATGGACACGGACGCGGCGCTGTCGACCTGGGTGCGGGCCGTCACCCACTGGCGTCGTCTGCCCTATCTCGATCCCGGCCTACCGGGGGAACTGCTCCCCGACGACTGGCCCGGACACGCGGCATGGCGCCTGTTCGGCGAGCTCTCCGACCGGCTCACCGTCCCCGCCGAGAAGGAGGCCCAACGGCTGCTCTCCGGCCCGAACACCTAGCCCCGCTTGGTTGGTTAAAAGTTCCGCTTGGTTGGTTAAAAGTTCCGCTTGGTTGGGCAAATGTTCGAAACAGGCGTGTTTTCGCAATTTGCCCAACCAAGCGAGACGTTTGGCCAACCAAGCGGAGTGGACGGTTGTGGTGCATTCAGTCCGGGATGACCGCGACGCCCTCGATCTCGACGAGCGCCTCGTCGTCCCAGAGTCTCGCGACGCCGATGCCCGCCATCGCGGGGTACGTGGTGCCGACGAGGCGACGCCAGACCCTGCCGATGTCGCGAGCGCGGCGCCGGTAGTCCGGTATGTCCACGATGTAGATCCGGGTGCTGACAAGGTGTTCCGGCGCGCCCCCTGCCGCGCGTAGGGCGGTGAGCAGGTGCGTCAGGCAGATCTCGAACTGGGCCACGACGTCGTCGCCGACGATCGCCCCGGTCGTGTCGAGCGCGGTCTGCCCGGCCAGGTGGACGGTGCGGCCGGGTGGGGCGACGACGGCGTGGGTGAATCCCGACGGCGCGGGAAGCTCGGGCGGGTTGACGTACTCGTTCACGACCTCATAATCCATTCGTCCATGTTGTCCTGATTGCGAGCACGACGCCGTCGGCTCGGAGTTCGGGCGACGGCCGTCACGACTGCACCGTCCCGCCGTCCACGTTGATGCCCTGGCCGGTGATGGCGCCGGTGCCGACGCACAGCATCACGGCGTCGGCGACCTCCTCGACATCGATGAGCCGCCCGATCGGCTGCTTCGCGGCGAGGATGCCGCGCGCCTTCTCCAGCGACATGCCGGTGCGGTCGGCGATGTTGGCGACGGACCGGTCGGTCATCGGCGTGTCCACATAGCCGGGACAGACGGCGTTGACGGTGACGCCCGTGTTCGCGAGTTCGGCGGCGGCGGCGCGGACCAGGCCGAGCAGTCCGTGCTTGGCGGCGGTGTACGCGGCGATGTAGGGCTCGCCCTGCTTGGACGCCATCGACGCGATCGCGACGACGCGGCCGTGGCCCGCCTTCCGCATGGCGGGAACGGCGCGGCGCAGGCAGCGGAACGGTGCGGTGAGGTTGAGGTCGAGCTGGTGCGCCCAGTCCTCGTCGGTGATGGCGGGCAGCGGCGCCGATGAGGCCGCGCCGGCGTTGAGCACGAGTACCGACGGTGGGGAGAAGACGTCGGCGGCCTCGTCGAACAGTCGATCGACGGTCGTCGCTTCGGTGAGGTCGCCGGGGACGATGTGGGCGGCGCCCGGGCACTCGTCCGCCGTCGCGGTCAGTTCGTCGACGTTGCGGGCGGTCAGGACGACGCGGTATCCGTTGCGGGACAGGAGAAGTGCCACGGCCCGACCGATGCCACGGCCCGCCCCGGTGATCACGGCGGTCGGCGTATCCGTCATGCGGGTCACTGTATCGGCCCGCAAGCGCACGGCGACAGGAGCGCGTGGGCGGATCTGACTTGCCGCCGCAGAGTTGAGCGTTCTAGACTCAAGTCTGCGGATCGTCGTTGTTGGCGGTCCGCCGCTGTCGGGTTGGCGTGCCGCCGTCCGGTGAGCCCATGGCACGCGTCGCGGATCGAATCGGGAGGCCCTATGAACGTGGAGCGATTGACGACGAAGAGCCGCGAGGTCATCGCGGCGGCGGCGAAGCAGGCCGAACGCTCCGGCCACGCCACCGTCGAACCGTGGCACCTGTTGGCGACCCTGCTCCAGATCGACGGATCGACGGCACCGGCGCTGCTGCGCGCCGTCGGAGCGGACCCGGCGGAGCTGTCGACGGCCGCAGCCGGTGGGCTCGCCGGTCTGCCGTCCGTGAGCGGATCGTCGGTGGCCGAACCGTCGATGTCCCGCGAGTTGTTGAACGCCATCAACACCGCCGATCGGCTCGCTGACTCCGTTGGGGACGAGTACGTCTCGACGGAGCACCTGCTCGCGGGGCTCGCCTCGGTCGGCGGCGAGTGCGGCCGGGCGCTGGAGCGCGCGGGCGTGACGGAGAAGAACCTGATCGCGGCGTTCCCGACGGTCCGTGGCGGCGATCGGAAGGTGACCAGTCCCGACAGCGAGAGCGGGTACAAGGCGCTGGAGAAGTACGGCATCGACCTGACGGCCGCCGCACGCGCGGGGAAGGTCGACCCGGTGATCGGGCGCGACACCGAGATCCGGCGTGTCATCCAGGTCCTGTCGAGGCGTACCAAGAACAACCCCGTCCTGATCGGTGAGCCCGGCGTCGGCAAGACCGCGATCGCGGAAGGACTGGCGCAGCGGATCGTCGCGGGCGATGTCCCCGAATCGCTGCGGGACCGTCGCGTCGTCTCCCTGGATCTGGGCGCGATGGTCGCCGGAGCGCAGTATCGCGGCCAGTTCGAGGAGCGCCTGAAGTCGGTGCTCGAGGAGATCAAGTCCTCCAACGGTCAGATCATCACGTTCCTCGACGAACTGCACACCATGGTCGGCGCGGGCAAGAGCGAGGGTTCGATGGACGCGTCGAACATGCTCAAGCCGATGCTGGCGCGCGGCGAACTCCGCATGGTCGGCGCCACCACTTTGGACGAATACCGACAGCACATCGAGAAGGACCCGGCCCTGGAACGACGTTTCCAGCCGGTCCTCGTCGGCGAACCGTCCATTCCAGACACCGTCGGTATCCTGCGCGGCCTCAAGGAACGCTACGAGGTCCACCACGGCGTGCGCATCACCGACACGGCGCTCGTGGCGGCGGCGAACCTGTCCGACCGCTACATCACCGACCGTTTCCTGCCGGACAAGGCGATCGACCTGATCGACGAGGCGGCGTCCCGGCTGCGGATGGAGATCGACTCGCGGCCCGTCGAGGTCGACGAGATCGAGCGCGCCGTCAAACGCATGGAGATCGAGGAGATGGCGCTGGAGAAGGAGGCCGACGCGGCGTCGGCGCAGCGTCTCGACCAGCTGCGACGTGAGTTGGCGGACCGCCGCGAGGAGTTGACGGCCGTCTCGCAGCGCTGGTCCAACGAGAAGGAGCACATCACCGCGATCTCGGCGACGAAGGAGGAACTGGAGCAGCTGCGCGGGGAGGCGGAACGCGCCGAGCGAGACTCGGACCTGGCGCTCGCCTCCGAGCTGCGGTACGCCCGGATTCCCGAGCTGGAAAGGAAACTGGCGAGCGCGGAAAGGGAGTTGACGGAGCTCCAGGCCTCCGGCGCGATGCTGAAGGAGGAGGTCGACAACGACGACATCGCGGAGGTCGTGTCGTCGTGGACGGGCATCCCGGCGGGCCGGTTGATCGAGGCGGAGACGGCGAAGCTGCTGCGCATGGAGTCCGAACTGGGCAAACGGGTCGTCGGTCAGGACGCGGCGGTCTCGGCAGTGTCGGACGCGGTGCGGCGCGCCCGCGCGGGCATCTCCGACGCGAACCGCCCGACCGGTTCGTTCCTGTTCTGCGGACCGACCGGCGTCGGCAAGACGGAACTCGCCAAAGCGTTGGCGGAGTTCCTGTTCGACGACGAACGGGCGATGGTCCGTATCGACATGAGTGAGTACTCGGAACGGCATTCGGTGGCGCGGCTCGTCGGCGCGCCCCCCGGTTACGTCGGTTACGAGGAGGGCGGCCAGCTGACGGAGGCCGTGCGGCGACGCCCCTACTCGGTCGTGCTGCTGGACGAGGTGGAGAAGGCTCACCCCGGTGTCTTCGACACCCTGCTGCAGGTACTCGACGATGGGCGGCTCACCGACGGTCAAGGCCGGACGGTCGACTTCCGCAACACGATCCTGATCCTCACGTCGAACCTCGGTTCGTCGGCGATCGCGGACCCGACGTTGTCGCCGCACGCGCGAAAGGAAGCAGTGCTCGCGGGCGTGCGGGAGCACTTCAAGCCGGAGTTCCTGAACCGTCTGGACGACATCGTCGTGTTCGACGCGTTGTCGGCGAACGAACTCAAGTCGATCGTGGACGTCGCCTTGTCGCACCTGGCGGAGCGGTTGACGGACCGCCGGTTGAAGCTCGCCGTCGACGACGCCGCGCGCGGCTGGCTCGCGGAGCGCGGTTTCGACCCGGTGTACGGGGCGCGACCGTTGCGGCGTCTCGTACAGACGGCCATCGGCGATCAGTTGGCGCGCAAGCTGTTGGCGAACGAGATTCGCGACGGGGACACGGTCTCCGTCGATGTCACGGAGGACGGCCACGGCCTCATCGTCACGGCGGCGTAGAAACCTTCGGTTTGGTGGGGGCGAACCACCCCGCGAGCAGCACAACCTTCGGCTTGGTGGGGCGGCGTACGGGAAAGACGCGTTCGCAGCGGACTCCAAGAAAGCCCCACCAAGCCGGAAGACTTGACCACCGACCGACTGAAGCGCTGTGTACCGCCACAGATCGCTTTCTGCTTGGGCACCAACGATTCGCTGCCCGAGCCAGGTCGCCCGAGAGTCACGGCTTGGTGGGGCGGCGTACGCGACCGCACGCGATGCACTGCCAGGAGGGGAGCCCCACCAAGCCGCGAAAGACGACCACCCGCAAACTGCGAGATCCCCGTCGGTCTCCTCCGGTAGGTCGGTGGCCCGGTTTCCCGGCTTGGTGGGGCTCGACCACCGTCACGGCAGAGAGGCACCTGTCCGTACATCGCCTCACCAAGCCGAAGGTCCGCGACCACCCGGCTACCGAGTTACAGTGCGCGCTGGTACTCGATACAAAGGTCGGTGGGGCGGAAGCCGAGCGCGTCGTTGACGCGGATCATCGGGCCGTTGACATCCGCGTTGTCCGTGTGTACATATCGGACATTGGGCATCGACGCCCGCAGCAGGCGATGGTTCTCCAGCTTCACGCGCAGGCCCAGGCGATGTCCGCGATGCCCGGCCGCCGCGATCGTCATCCACTGTTCCGCGTGGTCACCGGGGTTCGTCGGCACTCCGATCCGAGTGAACGCCGCGATCTCGGTGCTGCCGACGAGCCGGGCGGCGACACCGAAGGTCCGATAGCCGAGCAGCGCGTTGTGAGCGTCGGTCTCGCGGACGTGATCGACGTCGACCTTCTCCTCCTCCAGGTCCAGATCGCCCATGGGCGCCTCACTGATGAACGTGCTTTGCAGGACGCCCAGCGGACCCTGTAGCTCGGGAGGCGTGGCGTCGCTCCACGCGATCGTCTCGTAGTCACCGGATTTGGCGAGCGCCTCGACCATGAGTCGTTCCTCGTCGACGGCGTCGACGGTCGTGAAGTCGAGGGTGCGGTTGACGAGCGTCAGCGCCGGGGTGAACCCGGCGCCTTGGGCGAACAGGCGTCCGGCTTCGGATCGGACGGGTCCCCCTCCGTCGCGCGTGGCGTCGACGCCGCCGGAGACCGTGGTCCGGCCCAGCTCGCGCGCGGTGTCGAGACCGTGGTCGAGCAGCGCGCGGCCGATGCCGCGCCGCCGATGTTCGGGATGGACGACCACCTGGACACCGGCGAAGTGCGTGTTGTCCTTGGTGGGCAGGAACAGCTGAACGCCGCCGACGATGTGACCGTCGACCCGCGCAACAAATGAGACAAGCTCGGACCCGGCCCTCGGGTGCCGCAGCGATCTTGGGAACGCGATCGCGCACGGCCCGGCGCGTTCGGGAGTGTCGTGATCCGACGCCGTCTTCCGCAGCGCGTAGACGGCGTCGAGTTCGGCATCGTCGTGGATATCGACGGGTGTGATCTGCATGAATACAGTCTGTGCCCGTGCTCAGCGTCCACGCAAACAGTTTTCGCCAGCGACGAAGGACGCGTACCCGGAGCGCAACTGCACCATTGTGGATATAGTCCTCAGGGTAGGATCTCGCGGTGAACTCCTCACGCGCCTGGTGCCTCACGGAGATCTGATCGCGCGGGGACGCGAACCGGCAGCGTTTCATCTCGTACGCCGCCTCACCAAGCCGTGAGCCTGTGGCCACCCGGTTGGAGTGGCGGGCAGGCACCTAAATGGACTGTTCTTCGACTTGGTGGGGTGATGTACTGGCCCGCGAAGCGAGGCATCGACATGACGGGAGCCCCACCGAGCCGCGAACGGCGACCGCCGGTGATAGAAGGAGCGGCACATACAGAAGTGTCGATTATGGGGGGTGGGGCATTCCGATCGCGTCGGGATGCTAGTAGCATTCCATCGTGATCATTTCGTGATCACTCCACAAGAGTTCCCACCCTCGGGTGTGGAGATATAAGACGACCGGAGCGGCCAAGGCCTACGAAGCTGCCCGCTCCGGTCTCGAACCGAAAGGAGGTTCCCGCCATGGACGGAAACCAGTCTCGTTCTGTACCCATTGTGCCAGCCGGGTAACGGCCCGGCTACCTGATACCGCAGACGTTCACAGCCGTCGATACCGTGACGCGCCTGACCTGCGGATTACCCACACCGCCCTGTTCTCTGGCGGTGCGGTGTCCCCGGTGGCGTCGAGAGGACGGGACGCGTCCCCGATCCGACTCGTCCTCCCCGCGCGTGTTCTCGGACGGAGCTTCACCCGGCCGCTCTATTCGTCCACAATAGGCACCCGCGACGAGCTCGGACGACGCTCGCGTCCTCCCGGCCCACCGCAAGCCACTATCGACTGTCTCTTAGGGATGACGACGACGGTCGATGGATCCGTTCTTCTTGGGGGTTCATTCGCCATGCCCATTTACGACCCTGCCCACTGCCCGGTCGGCCCGGCCGAGCAACGTGGCGCCGCTACGACGTCCCGCAGCTACTCGCTCTCGCCGTCCCGCGCAACACGGTCCACACCGCTCGTCGCCGCTGGTGCCGCGTACGCCGCGACCACCCGCCCGGACGACGACCCGCCTCGCTCTCTCGGCCTGTTCAAACTCGGGCATCGCCTGATCGCCATCACGTACATCGGTGACGGCGAAGCGCGCCTCGACCTGCTGGGTGCCGGTGGCGCGGTCGCGGCGCACGTCGGGTCGGTCGCGGGTATCGACACGGCCGTCCCGCTCCTGTTCCCGATGCCCGCTCAGCGGCCCTGGCTCGGCGATCCCGCCGTGTCGTGGTTCGTCACCCGATCCACGGTGGACCGGTACCGGTCCACCCCAGTACCGCCACGCGAGCCGGCGGGGGAACCGGAAGTCGCGCAACGACCGACCGACACCGACTGTCCCCCAACGGATTCCGAGCCGACACCTGACACTGGGAGTGCGCGTTCCGAGCGGACGGAGGTCCGGCCGTGACAACTCTCGTATGGAACCTCGATGTAGAGCCCGCCCCCGTCCTGGCCCCCGACGCGGAGCGGGTGACGGTGTCGTCCCTGCTGAAATTCGGCCGCCCGGTACGGGGTGAGCGTGACCCGCACAAGGAACGTCTCGCGCGGGAGGGCGAACGCGACGCCGCACGGAAGATCCGCCGCGACCGGTACCCGATACCGGAACCGGACCCGACTCAATCCGAATGGGACAGATTGGGTTGGCGTGAACGCGTGTTGAACGCCCACCGCGACCGTGTGGACGAGCAGTGGGCCGAACGCCAGCAACGCGACCGAACACCACCACTCGTCATGCGCGCCTCCACCGGACCCGAGCCCGTGCCGACTCCAGTGGAGGAACGCAACCGCGACCATTGGCGGGACCTCGCGCGGCGGATCCTCGACAAGTGCCAACCCGGTGATGACTCCTTCGACTGGTGGGGAACGAAACCCGAACAGATAACCCCGAGCGGTGAAGCTGAAGACCGTGCCGAGTCGACCGAATGCCCTGCCGCGCCGAGGCACCCGTTCGAGTTCCGGCGACCCAACGCGGCACGTGCGATCGGGCGGGCGACGGTCTATCCCCGGACGAACGGAAAGTTCACGCCACACCCACCGCTCAACCGGCCCACCCGGATAGCGGAGCCGCACACGGTCCGGGTTCCGATGCAGCGCAACAACACCCGCGAACCAGAACCAGTCGGGATGGCCGGCTCCGACGACGAAACCCCGGCGACATCCGTGCATGTGCCCCGATGGAATCTGATGCGTCGAATGTTGTTGTGGCTGTTCGGAACTCGACTGTCTCGGCAACCGTTGTGGTGGGCGAAGACGTGCCGCGACTGCCACACCGAATGGCCCTGCCGGAAACTCGTCCACGAACTCCACCAGCGGTATCCGACGTTGAACACCGCTGACACCGCAGCGCGTGACAGCGAACTCGAACGCCTCTCCCACACCACGAAGAAGAAACCGAGGAAGCGCACCCGTGAGCGTTCGAGGCGTCGGCACCGTCGACCCGCGCCACGTCATCTCACCCCCACCATGATCTGACCTCCGCCGCACGGGTTCCGGTGGCGGGCAAGGCAGGACCCCCACCGGAACCCACCCCATCCATTCCACTGCGGCATTCATCCTTTGTGGGTTTTCCACAATCGGTGCGTTGTCCACAGGCCCCCGGGTTCCAGTTTGACGGCCACGCCTGGGCACCGCATACGCTGGTCAGCATGGGGCGGAGGTTTGGAGGCCCCCACAGACGACGAGTGGTGGAACTCCGCCCCAAGTAGCCCGCCCACATCGGGCTCGACATTCACAGACCACGGCGCGTTACTGCTCGTCACGGGTCAGGTTCTGCGGCTTGGTGGGTCTCACTTCCTGTCAGTCCCCACCCTGCGGCCACGTAACCCGCCCCACCAAGCCGAAG